>JBBSSO010000020.1:0-11764 GCA_038241905.1 Cytophagales bacterium
ATCTATCGCTTAAACTTCTACAATCCGTGAACGAAACAGATCTGGTACAGGCACTCCAGAAAGGTGATGCAAAAGCCCAGCGATTCTTATATGAACGTTACGCGGGCCCCATGATGGGAACTTGCCTGCGCTACCTTAAGAATGAAATGGATGCCGAAGAAGTAATGATTAACGGGTTTATGAAAGTGTACCAGAATGTGAGTCGGTTTGAGAGCAGCGGCAGTTTTGAAGGCTGGGTGCGCCGGATCATGGTGAACGAGGCGCTGCAGCATCTTCGTAAAAAAGAGCCGCTACACCTCACCATTGAGAAAGAGCACACCTACCTGGTTTCTGAAAACGCCACCGCAGATAGTGATATGTCAGCGGAAGAAATGATGGGCTTGTTGCATCAACTACCGGCGGGCTACCGCGCAGTATTTAACTTGTACGCCATTGAAGGGTACGCCCACAAAGAGATTGCAGAAATGCTCAACATTACGGAAGGCACTTCTAAATCACAATTGAGCAAAGCCCGCGCTATGCTGCAACGCATGTTGGCTAATCAGGGAATTATGAGTGCCATTTAACCAGACAAAACCATGAGCGCAGAAGATATAGACAAATTATTTAAGGCTAAACTGGGCAACCAATCAGTAACTCCGCGGCCAGAGGCTTGGGAGCAATTGCAGGCCCGGATGAATCCTGCCGCCCCGAAAGAGGAAAAGAAACCCGTCATGTGGTATTACTCGGTGGCAGCCGCCGTTACAATGCTACTTGGTGTAGGTTTCTGGACCATGAAAGATGGAGACAGCTTACTACCAGCCACGGGCACCGTGGCCAACGTTCAAAGACCTTCTGCTACTAACCCGCCGGTTGCTTTGGAAAACGAAACACTGGCAGGAAATACGCAGATTTCAGCCACAAAACCTGAACGTGTGGTTTCTGATGATGCGGAGCTTTTGGTTTCTAATCCTGCTCCAGCAGAGCCAGGAAATAGGAAAGATGAAATTGCATTTAACGCTAAAAAAACGTCTGAAACTGCTTCTCCTCGTCCGCAAGAAAAAAGCTTAGAAGTAAGTTTGAAACCGGATAGCAAGATGGTTGCTAGCTCTTTAGTGAAAAAAGCAGAAAGTGCGCCGCAAGAACTTCCGCTGGAGATTATAATAAAGTTAGATAACCCAACCACTGAAGCAATTGCGATGGTTACTCCGGAGCCCGAGGATGAACCCGCCGAGGAAAAAGGCGCCGAACGAGTTCTCAAAAGCATCTTTAAGCAAGTAAAAAACCTAAAGGATGGCGAAAAAGTATCCCTTTCTGAGCTGGGCGTTACCAACCGCGCCTACGCTTTAGAAACCCGCATCGGGAAAAGGACTTTTACCAAAACCATACAACTGTAAGCACATTTAAGCACTCTAACCTACCTACATATGAAACCTTTTTTAACTTTAATTCCGGCCCTCTTGGTGGCCGCCGCTATCTCTTTGCCTTGCCGCGCCGAGTCAAATCCGCCTAAAAGCGCTGCAAAGGAGGATACGCTTATTCTTAAACTAAAAAACCAAGCCAAAGTGCTGGTGGTAGTGAAAGATTTGCAGGATATTAAAAAACTGAAATCGCAGAGCTTAGATTCGTTAATCTTGTTACTTGAGAAACACGTGGATCAGATTGAAAGAGCCGGAAAATCGGCGGAGGAGTACCCCGTTTCCATCATCATAGACAAAGGCGAAGGCGAAGGTAAAAACGACGTCAATATTACCATCACTCAATCCAATGGCGATAAAAAGCAAATCATTTCTAAAGAGATAAAAAACATTCGGGTTGATGTTGATGTGAACAAAGAAAATGAAAAAACCACGCTAGGCATTAGCATGCAGAAAGACACGCTAGACGATGATAAAAAAGAGAAAAAGCCAAGGGAGCGTTACGCGAGAAAAACGTTTGATTTCCAGGTAGATTACGGCGCCGACCGCTGGGCAAATACTGGCAGCACTCCTGGAGTAGCCGGACCCAAACCTTCGTTCAGGCCTATTGCGTCTAGGTACATTAGTTTAAACAGCAAATGGCACCGCCGCTTAGGCGGAGCCGGAAGCCCAGCCCGTCTTTCTTCTGGTTTCGCGTTTGAGTTTCACAATTTCATGTTTGACGATAACCAAGTGTTAGTCAATTTAGGAGAGAAATCTGCGATGGTGGTGGACAGCCGCGAGCTTGAAAAATCTAAACTGGCAACCGTCTCGTTCACGTTGCCGCTTGAACTGTCTTTTGATGTAAAAAATAGCAACCATAATACAGTTTTCAGAATTGGTGGCGGCGGTTTTGCAGGTGTCATGATTGGTAGTAAAACCAAAGTTGTGGTTACCGAGAATGGTAATTCCAATAAAGTAAAAGTGCCAGATGACTTTCACATGAATGATTTGCAGTACGGCGTAAGCGGTTTCATCGGCCGGAAAGGCTGGGACCTTTTTGCCAAGTACAACCTCAACGACATGTTCAAAAACAACCGTGGCCCCAAAGGAAACGCTCTGGCGATGGGGTTGAGATGGAATTTGTAAGAAGAATTTTAGTTAGCTTGGAAAGGGAGTCTCAGAAGAGGCTCTTTTTTTTTGCTTTAAAATATTTTAAAACGATGAAATAGAGGTTGATGACATGAACTTCTCTGTTGAAATAGGCTATATAATTTTCTGTTTTAGGCCTGTTTTTCAAAAAACAGTCCTAAAACAGAAAAGCTTTGGCTTTGTCTCATCTAGCTTTTCTGTTTTATACTTTTTCAGAGTTCTACCTTTTTCTCTTTTTTGCTATTTCGAAATTCTACTTTTTCTATTTCGGAATTTTACTTTTGCTCTTTCGGAGTTCTACTCCGGAAGCTGCTATCTGGGGAGTTCTACTCCCCTACTTCTGCAGTCATCAGCGGCTTTAAACTCCTCAAAAAGTCCAAACACAAGAAATTTTCAATTTCGAAAGTCTCAGACATTACGCCGCCTGTTTTAGGCGTGTTTTTGCAAAAACAAGCCTAAAACAGTATCATTTTGTTCTTCAAAAATTATACTGCAGAAACCTAAGCGAGGATTAGATGCAACGTTTTAGAATAATCGCTTTCATCGGCCGAAGGCCTAACCTTGCATTTACTAATACGTCTTTTACCTTTGAACAATTGGAGTGAGAATATCTATGCCCAGTAAAGATTTAAATTCAAAAATTATCTGGGTTGGGGTTACTTTCAACAATCCACTGTTTTGGGCATCTAATGTGTTTAGCGTCAACTTATATTCTCCCACATCCAACGCTCCCAGGTTGATTTCAGCAGTAGCGGGTCCAAAAGCGGTGGCGCATATGTTTTCTGCTTTTATAGCTTTAAAACTAATGTCTATATTATTTGATCCAGTGTTTTTACTGATAATGATTTTGTAGTTAGAGCAATTATATTCTTTTTCGGTTCTACATTCTAGTACTAAATTACCTGTTGAGGATATAACCTTCCCTTTTATTTGAATGATAGAATCAATTGGCCCATCCTTTAATTGTTCATTATCTTGAGTACAGGCACCCAGTAGTAATAATGAAAATAGGTATAATGATGTTATTTTTTTCATAGTTGTATCTGATTCTACATGTATTAAATTTCTTAACTTTTTAAGTAAATTCCTATAGACTACTTATATTAAAATATGTAACCAGAATTGCCTACACGTTTCGGTAAAAGTTATCTAGCAAAATGGCGGTGGCGGTGCCTACATTTAAGGATTCTGCGTGGCCCCTGCCGGGGATGTGTAGAGACTCTGTAACCAAGTCCATTATCTGGGGCCGAATACCGTGCGCTTCGTTGCCCATCACCAACACGCCGCGGGGTACTAATGAAAGAGAATGCACGTTCTTGCCTTGCAAAGACGCGCCGTACACCGCCAAGTTTTCGGGCCGTTTTTTCAAAAACAGCTCTAAATCAACGTAATGCGGGATTATGCGGGTAAAAGAACCCATGGTAGCTGCAATAACTTTCTGGTTGTAGAAATCTGCACTGTTTTCTGAAAGGATAACCGACGACAAGCCGTACCAATCGGCTAGCCGGAGAATGGTCCCTAAATTACCGGGGTCACGCACATCGTCTAAAGCCAAAACTAGGTCGTTTTCTGGCCAGCTAAACGGTTGGGCAGGCTTCATGTTGGCAATGGCCAAAGCGGCCGAATTGCTTTCCAGACTTCCGATGCGGGCCATTTCTTCTGGGGTTGCGGGGTGCACCGGAAAACCTTTCTGTAGCAGGTGGGTATGCTTCTGAAGAAACGCCTCTGACGCCAGTAAACCCTCAACTTTAAAATCAGATTGCAGCAATTCTACCACACTCTTTTCACCTTCTACCGTGAATGCTTGGTGAAGCAACCGATATTTCTTTATTTGCAGTGACCTAATGTACTTCAAAAGCCCTTTTGAGATCATAACCTTTCTACGTTTGAAGCCACGATGTTACATATTTGGCGCGGCTTTCACAATGCTGTGCCTGCTAGTGGGCTGCTCGCCTACCCGCCACTTAGCCGAAAAAGAAAGACTTCTCTGGGAAATTGACCTAGAAGGACTAGACCAAATCAATTCATCTGAGATAACGCCCCTCTACCAGCAAAGCCCCAACCGCCGGGTGCTGGGCACGCCGTTGTACCTGAACCTGTATTACTTAGGCAAGCAATTTTACAATCCTGAAAAGATTAACGAGCAAATTGAAAGCGTGCGGGAAGATTACCGCGGCAAAATTGAAAAAGCCGGGACAGACTCTCTGGAAATTGATCGGCTCATCGAAAAGAAGGAAAAGAAATTAGCCAAAAAACTGAATAAGCTAGAAAATGGCAACTGGCTCATGCGTACTGTAGGAGAACCGCCCACTCTTTTTGACAGCCTGAAACTAGTGGCCACCGAAGACCAAATCCGGATTTACCTAGACAATCAAGGATATTTTCGAGGCAAAGTGAGTTCTTCCACTACCCAAGAAGACCAAAAAGTTACGGCTACCATTACCATTCAAGAAGATAAGCCTTTTATGATAAGCCAGCACACCTACGTGGTGCCAGATACGGCCATCTTAAAGGTGCTTAAAGCTGCAGAAAAACAAAGTTTGGTAATAGTGAACCAGCGCTATGATGAAGGCAAGATTACGGCAGAGCGCCTCCGGATTGAACAATTGATGAAGAACAACGGCTTCTATGACTTTCGCCAGCAGTTTGTCACATTTATTGCCGACACCAGTTATGAAGCCTACACCGTACGGTTTAAAACCCAGGTGGCCAATCCCTCAGATTCCAGCGTCCATAAAATCTACAACATCCGGAACGTCTATTTTTATTCCGATGCCGGAATGAATCGTTTTGGGATTAACCGCGACACGGTTTTGCTGGACAACGTGTATTATTTAGCCTACCAGCAAAAAGTAAAGCCAAAAATATTAAACCGTAAAGTCATTATCCGGCCTGAGCAGATGTATTCGGCAACCAGAACGTTGAACAACCAGCGTGTTTTTAACAACATGGACATGTTCAAGTTTACCACCATCGGTTACACCAAACTAAATGACACCCTGCAAACCGATGCACGTTTTGGGCAGATAGATGCTCAGATTAACACCACCACGCTGCCTCGCTTTCAGGAAACCACTGAAGTTGGCGGCACCTTTACCGAACAAATCCCGGGTCCGTACGCTAGCATTCGCTTTAGAGTCCGGAATATCTTCGGCGGAGCCGAGATTTTTGACCTTGGCGCCCGGGCGGGTTACGAGGGCCAATTCCAAGTTGGCGAAGCGGAAGCTGGCAGAAGAACGGAAATTGGGGCGGATATGGGCGTTACATTTCCGCAAATTCTAATTCCTTTCCGGGCGAATGATATTCTAATCAAATATAATCCGCGCACCCGTTTTGGCGTGGGGTACACCTATGTGAACCGGATAGAATACAGCCGCACCAACCTTGATTTTACCTATGATTACATCTGGCAGCGGCTAAACATTCACCAGTTCAGCTTCTCTCCCATTGACATTAACATTATAAGAACGCCGGCTGAAGATATTTCAGAGAAATTTAGAAAAGAGCTGGAGCGGTTGCAGGCTTTGGGAAATCCATTGATTCAGTCTTTTAACAACGCCTTTGTTTCATCCATCAACTTTACCAGCCTTTACAACTCGGCCAATTACAACCAAACCAACAATGCCCAATATACCCGGTTGTTTCTAGAAACCGGCGGCTTTCTGGGTCAATACATGGCCAAGGTAATTCCGGATTTAACCAGCTACAAATTTGCGAAGGCTAGCTTAGATTACCGGCGCTACCATCCGGTTGGCGTTTCGTCTATGTTTATGTACCGCGCCAACGCCGGTATTGCCAAACCTTTGGGCAGCTCCACTACCCTGCCGTATGACAAGTATTTCTTTGCGGGCGGGTCTTCAAGCGTCCGGGCGTGGTTGCCCCGCCGCTTGGGCCCGGGTTCTAGCGCCCGGATTGATATTGTCAACAACAAATACGTGAACAGTTTTGAGCAGCCCGGAGACATTCTGCTAGAGCTAAATTCAGAGTACCGGTTCAGAATGTTCCGCTTCGGGAACACCAACGTAAACGGCGCTGTTTTTCTAGACGCGGGTAACATTTGGGTTTTTAAAGAAACCGTTCCCTCTTTTCAGGCGAATGACAGCATCATGTATCGGCCCGGCGGGAATTTTGAATTTAACCGGTTTTACAAAGAGTTTGCGGTGGGCACAGGTTTTGGCATTCGGCTAGATTTTACCTTCGCAATTCTGCGGTTTGATATCGCCACCAAAGTGTATGACCCGCAGTATTTAGAAGGCGAACGTTTTGTGTTGGGGAAATTTAAGCCCTCAGAGATTTTCAGCACCAACACCCAAACTACCTTTAACTTGGGCATTGGCTATCCGTTTTAAAAATGCTGTTTTAGGCCTAGTTTTTGAAAAACAGGCCTAAAACAGCATCGGCTGAAAGCCTTAAGAGAAATTCCTTACTTTTGCCTCGGGCTTTTATTGGCCTCCTTGAATCTGAACGAAACCACACCCCATACCATGTCTGAGTACGATTACCGAGCCATTGAGCAAAAGTGGCAGCGCTTCTGGAGCGAGAACAAAACTTTCAAGACTGAGATTGACAAAAGTAAGCCTAAGTTCTACTCGCTAGACATGTTTCCGTACCCTTCTGGGGCTGGTTTGCACGTGGGCCATCCGCTGGGTTATATTGCCTCAGACATTGTGAGTCGGTACAAGCGCCTCAAAGGATTTAACGTGCTGCATCCCATGGGTTTTGACTCCTTCGGCTTGCCGGCCGAGCAATACGCCATCCAAACCGGTCAGCATCCCGCTGAAACCACTACGCAGAACATTGCCCGCTACATTGAGCAGCTCAACAACCTGGGCTTTTCCTTTGATTGGGACCGCGAAGTGCGTACCTCAGACCCCAGTTATTACAAATGGACTCAATGGATTTTTCTGCAACTTTTTAACAGCTGGTACAACCAAGATACCGGCAAGGCCGAATCTATTGAGAACTTAAAAACGGAATTTTCGCTGCGCGGAAACACGCAACTAAACGCCGCCCAAGATGAGGACACGCCGCACGTAACTGCAGATGCCTGGGCCCGACTTTCTGAGAAAGAACAGCACGATTTATTGCTTAAATATAGACTTACTTTCCTCTCTGAAGCGGTGGTGAATTGGTGCCCGCAATTGGGAACCGTTTTAGCCAATGACGAAGTAAAGGACGGCGTTTCTGAGCGGGGCGGCTACCCCGTGGAGCGCAAGCTCATGAAGCAATGGATGATGCGCATTACGGCTTACGCCGATAGACTATTGCAGGGCCTGGACACCATTGACTGGCCCGAGCCGGTGAAAGAAATGCAGCGCAACTGGATTGGAAAATCCATTGGGGCCGTATTGCATTTCCCGTTGAAGGGCCATCCAGAGAAAAATGTTACGGTTTTTACCACCCGCATTGACACCATTTTTGGGGCCAGTTTTGTGGTACTAGCTCCCGAGCACGAATTCGTAACTGAAATAACCACGGCAGAACAGCTTGCTGAGGTGCAAGCCTACGTAGCGTGGGCCAAGAACCGCTCAGAACGCGACCGCATGACCGATGTAAAATCGGTGACGGGCGTTTTTACCGGAGCCTACGCCGTTAACCCAATTTCTGGCGATAAAGTACCCGTTTGGATTGCCGATTACGTGCTGGCTGGTTACGGCACCGGCGCGGTCATGGCAGTGCCCGGCCACGATACCCGCGACTATGCCTTCGCGAAGAAATTTAACTTGCCTATTTTGGAAGTAGTGGCCGGCGGCGATGTGAGCAAAGAAGCTTTCGCGGGCAAAGAAGGCAAAATTATAAACTCCGGCTTTTTAAATGGAATGGACGTTAAAGACGCCATTTTAGCCGGAATAGCGCGCGCCGAAGAACTAGGCGTGGGCAAGGCCCGCATTAATTACCGCATGCGCGATGCCGTTTTCGGCCGCCAGCGTTATTGGGGCGAGCCAGTGCCGGTGTATTACAAAGACGGAATTGCCGAGCTGTTAGACGACAGTGAACTGCCTTTGGTGCTGCCAGATGTAGACGCGTACCTGCCCACCGAAACGGGCGAACCACCGCTTGGCCGCGCCCAAGACTGGAAATACCGCGGCGAGTTTGAATATGAATTAAGCACCATGCCGGGTTGGGCGGGTTCTAGCTGGTACTGGTACCGGTACATGGATGCCCAAAACGACCAAGCGTTCGCGAGCAAAGAAGCCATTGATTATTGGCAAGCAGTAGATTTATATATTGGTGGTTCTGAGCACGCTACGGGCCACCTCCTCTACTCCCGCTTTTGGAACAAATTCCTCTTTGATCTAGGCTTGGTAAACCAAGACGAACCGTTCAAAAAGCTTGTGAACCAAGGAATGATTCAGGGCCGGTCTAATTTTGTGTACCGGGTAAAAAACTCAAACCAATTCGTTTCTTTTGGCTTGAAAGAAAACTATGATGTAACTCCACTACACGTGGATGTTAACATTGTAGAGAACGATGTCCTAGATTTGGAGCGCTTTAAAGCATGGCGCTCAGATTTTGCTGACGCGGAATTTATCTTAGAAGATGGCAAATATCACGTGGGCGTAGAGGTGGAAAAAATGTCCAAATCTAAGCACAACGTGGTAAATCCTGATGTTCTAGTAGAAGAATACGGCGCCGATACCTTGCGGATGTACGAGATGTTTTTAGGCCCGCTGGAGCAATTTAAACCCTGGAACACCAACGGCATGGACGGCGTGTACAAGTTCCTCCGTCGCTTTTGGAAATTGTTTTATGATGAGCAAGGCAACTGGGCCGTTACGGCAGATCAACCCACCTCTGCTGAGCTAAAAGCGCTGCACAAAACCATCAAGAAAATAGAAGAGGACGTAGAGCGGCTTTCTTTTGGAACCAGCGTGAGCCAGTTTATGATTTGCGTGAACGAATTAACGGCGCTTAAAACAAAAAAGCGCGCCATTCTGGAACCTTTAACGGTGGTTCTGGCTCCATACGCGCCACATATTGCGGAAGAACTGTGGAGCCGCTTGGGTCACGCAGAAACCATTACCTACGCCACATTCCCAACTTGGCAAGAAGAATTTTTGACAGAAAGCACCTTTGATTACCCCATTTCTGTAAACGGAAAAGTGCGTAGCAAAAAGACTTTTGATTTAAAAGCCACTAAAGAAGAAGTAGAGAAAGCAGTACTGGCGTCTGAGCAAGTGCAGAAACTACTGGAAGGCAAGCCAGTAAAAAAGGTAATTGTAGTTCCCGGCAAAATTGTAAACGTAGTCATCTAGCGTTTTCGGCTTGTTTTTCTAAAAACAGGCCGAAAACAAATTTGCTTTTTTAGAAGCCCAACGCTAGCCTTGTTTTTTTGGGTAAGCCCTGCACAACCAAAGCATAAGAATGATCAATAAGTTCTGGTAAAAGATTTATCGGCAGGCTGGCTTCGGGGTAAATGGTATTCCAATGTTTCTTGTTCATGTGGTAACCCGGCTGGACCGCCGGATATTGTTCCCGCAATTCAACAGCCCGTTCGGGGTCGCATTTTAGGTTAACTCCTTCTGCGTACTCATTTAAATGACACATGGCAAACATCTTACCTGCCACTTTATAAACCAAAAGATTATCGCCAAACGGCATAGTTTCCTCCACCATCGGCTTGCTAAGGCAGTGTTCTCTGAATGCTTCTATGTTCATGATGGCCCAAGTAAATGATTGATTGCAAACCTAAAGCAAAAGTTTCCTCATTGACAGAACAGCAGGAAACACCATACTGTTTTCGGCCTATTTTTCCAAAAACAGGCCGAAAACGGCTTGTTTCTAAAAAAGCTTTTTACCGGCTTATCAATTTGAAAATCAAATAAACTAAGCCCACCAAAAACATAACAATGGACACTTTATTGATGGTGTGCATGGCGCGCAGGTTGAAATTGGTTTTGCGGTTGGGGTCTTTTTTTCGGAAAAAATAAGTTGCAACTTCCGAGAAATCGAATAATCCTTTCATAATAGTATGTGTTAAAGGAGAAATTTTCTTTTTGATAAAAAGATTAGGGCGAGGTTAAATTACGAAAAGCAGTTCACTAATTGGTTATTCCAAAACTCCAATCGGTTCAATCCAATTGCCGTCTTCCCTAATCAATTCAATTAATTCATCTACCGCGCGTTCTTCTGGCACTGATTTTTTCATAACTTCTTGGCCGCGGTACAGGGCAATCTTGCCTTTGCCTACGCCCACGTAGCCGTAATCTGCATCGGCCATTTCACCGGGACCGTTGACAATACAGCCCATTATACCAATCTTGACGCCTTTTAAATGATCGGTCCGCTTACGGATTTTGGCGGTGGTCTCTTGGAGGTCAAAAAGCGTGCGGCCGCAGCTGGGGCAACTGATGTACTCGGTTTTGCTCATGCGCGTGCGCGCAGCCTGCAAAATTCCGAAAGCCAGTTTATTCAGTCCATCCAAGGTAAAGCCCCACTCCTCTTTGGAACGAGATTTAAGTTCTTGGGTACTGAGCATAACGCCATCGCCTAAGCCGTCAATTAACAAACCGCCCACATCGGTAGCGGCGTAAAGTTGCATTTGCTCATCAGTGAGGTCTTTATATGAGCGCTTGATGATAACGGGCACTGGTTGGTCTTGGTTCATGAGCCGGATAAACGCCTTACGCAGTTCTGGCATTGCGGCCTCATTATCCGTCTCCAATAGCAAAACCACCTCAGGCCGATTATGCAGCGTTTCTATAAATTCAGGTGTTAACTGCCCCAGTGAAACTTGTACAAAATTAAGTTGCGGATGCCAAGTAGTAGCCGTTTCAACCTGCAAAGCCGTGTAAAGCGGATAGCGATCTTCGCGCTGTTCAGCTTTGAGCCAAACGTTGTAATCTACTATTTCCTTTACGCCATTGGGCAACATAAACGAAATGGGCGTGCTGCCCGTGTAGACAAAATCGGTACCTTGGTCAGACATGTGAAACTTGTCCAATGCCGGCGAATAAAGATGGCCCACCGGCCGAAGGTCTTCAAAGGTAATGTCATCCAGACAACTCAGGTCGGCGATTACGCGGGGTACGTTTTGGCCGCCTACATTCAAAACCTCGCGGGTTTCGCGGCGGCGGTATTGGAAAGGATTGTACGGAAGCGAGCAGATTGGTTTAATGGGCGCATGCTTTGCGCGGGTGGTGTATCGGTCAATAAGCATCTGGGCCACCGGCGCTTCCAGTTCTGGAGCCTCGGTCAAAGAAACCCGCACGGTATCGCCCAAACCATCTTCCAAC
>JBBSSO010000021.1:0-11749 GCA_038241905.1 Cytophagales bacterium
CAGCTAAAGCAGAATTTACCCGGCTATTACGGCGTGGGCACCGCGCTGGAGAAACTGGAGGCTGCTGGCCAATGGGAAGGCATTGAGCAGTTGTACAAGCGTTCTTTGTTCTTTAAAACCTTGCTGGATAACTGCGAGATGGCCATGACCAAATGTTTCTTCCCGCTCACGGCCTTTTTGGCTGATCATCCGCAGTACGGGGAGCTTTGGACCATGATTTACGAGGAATTTGAGCGCACCAAGCATTTTGTGTTGCGGCTTACGGGCTCTGCTGAGTTAATGGGCGACAAACCCGTAAACAAACTTTCTATCCAAATGCGGCAGCGGATTGAGTTGCCTTTGCTGACTATTCAACAATATGCGTTAACCAAAATTCGGGAATTGGAAGAGCAGCAAATAGAAGGAGACGAGAAAAGAATCCTTGAAAAGATGGTGATGCGCTGCTCCTTCGGGATTATTAACGCAGAACGGAATTCGGCGTAAACGATTGCATTTTAAAACAGGAAACCCGCAGATATCAGTGTCTGCGGGTTTTCTGTTTTCGGCCTGTTTTTGGAAAAACAGGCCGAAAACGCTCTTTGCTATAAGCCTTTTCTACTTGGCACCTGACCTACCCCCAAAGCTTAATGGCGTGGTAAATTAACGACGCGGCCAGCCGGGCCGTTTGGTTGTCAACATCTAAAGATGGGTTAAGTTCTACCACATCCAAGGAAATAACTTTTTGGCTGGGCATAATTTCTTTTAGCAAATCTAGACCAACATACGGTGCTATACCGAGGGCCTCGGGAGCACTTACGCCGGGGGCGAAGGCGGCGGCAAAAACGCCAACATCTATGCTGAGGTACACGGCATCTACCTCGGCTAAAAAAGCCTGAATAGTTTCTTTTACTTCCTGATTAAGGCCGTGCTGCAGGTCATCGGCTAGCACAAATGTGGCGCCAACCTCAGAGACTGTCTGGAAAAGTCGGCGGGTGTTGGCGGCTTCTTGCACGCCTAGGCATAGGAAATGGAAAGGCTGGTTGGCGCTTTTCAGGTCGTCTGCTATTTGCAAAAAAGGGGAGCCGGAATTAGATTGAGGCGAATAACTGCGCAGATCAAAATGAGCATCTAACGCAATAATTCCTAGTTTTTTAGTTGCGGGAAGTGCTGCTTTAATACCCAAAAAGTGCCCGTACGCGGTTTCATGCCCACCTCCTAGCAAAATGGGTCGGTAGCCGCGGTTTAAGAGTTGCTGCACTTTACGGCTTAATTGCACTTGGGCCTCCTCCATTTTCTGGCTAGAGCAATACACATCGCCGCAACCGTATAACTGCAAATGCTCGGGCAAGTGATCGGCTAGGGAAGCCAAAGCAGTGCGGATAGCGGCTGGCGCTCCGGCCGCTCCTACCCTACCTTGGTTTCGGCGCACGCCTTCATCGCAGCAAAAACCCAGAAACGCAATGCCGTCTTCCCCGTCCGGGAAATCGCGGGAAAGATCCAGCAGTTCTAAGACATGGTGCCAGCGGTACCCCAAAGCGCCATCTTGGACGTCGGTACGGCCTTTCCAAGCGGCTTTTTCTGCTGGTTTATACATGGCTTATTAGTTAGTCTGTGAATTACGCTACTATTTTTAACTCGATTTATCTTCCGAAGGAAAACCGCAGCAGCCTGATAGAATGTTTATTATGATGCTCACTGACATACTTTGCAGGGCAGCTGTTATTTTGGAAGATACAGAATTTCTAGCAAAACCTGGTCTTAGATAGCGCCTCCATTTGGTTCTGTACGTGAAGAAGCAGTAATCAGTGGTAGCGATAGCTTGTGTAGTTGGCCACTAAGTTCTGTTTTAGGCCTGTTTTTCAAAAAACGAGGCTAAAACAGGCATCAGTTTAAATCTTGCTTTTGCCCGCCAACCCGCTTTGGTAGCCTGCGTGAGAAATTTAGCCAGAAAGCGTTACCTTTGCCTTATTATATGGAAGATCAGAAAAACAACCCGCTGCACGGCTTAACGCTGGAGTTCATTCTAACGGAGTTGGTGGATAAATACGGTTGGGAGACCTTGGGTCAAAAAATAAACATCAACAGTTTTACCCACAACCCCAGCGTAAAATCCAGCCTTACCTTCTTGCGCAAAACGCCCTGGGCCCGGGAAAAAGTTGAACAACTTTTTTTAAAATCTGTAAAACAGAATAGGGGTTAGTTAACACAATTCGCTTAGTTTTTCGTTTATCGCAGCTCTTTTAGGAAGCACCAAAACGCGTAGTTTTCTCAAGGAAATCTTTGAAAAAACCGCCTAACTTTCCCTTCCATATACCTTGCATATTTATTTTATTCTTTCCATCGCATGTCAGCAGACACCACCATCCGCCTCAATAAATTCATCAGCGACTCAGGCTTCTGCTCGCGCCGCGAGGCTGACCAATACATTGACGAAGAACGCGTTACCATTAACGGACGCAATGTTAAAAAAGGAGCCACCGTTAAAGCAGGCGACAAAGTAGCCGTAGATGGCGAGGCAATTAAGGCTCGCAAACCTACGGACCGGTCGGTTTATATTGCGTTTAACAAACCCGCTGGCGTTACCACTACCACAGACAGCAATGACAAAAAAAACATCATTGACTTTATAGGGTTTCCGAAGCGAATTTTCCCCATCGGCCGCCTGGATAATGCTTCCGAAGGGCTTATTTTCTTGACCAACGATGGTGATATTGTAAACAAGATTCTGCGGGCAGACAACAACCACGAAAAAGAATATGTGGTGATGGTTGACAAACCTATTTCGGAAGATTTTATCAAGAAAATGAGCAGCGGCGTGCGCTTGTTTGAAGGCACCACCAAGCCCTGCAAAGTGCAGCAGCAAGGCCATAAAGTGTTCCGGTTGGTGCTCACGCAAGGCTGGAACCGCCAGATTAGGCGCATGTGCGAAACGCTTGGCTATAAAGTTGAAAAGCTGAAGCGGGTGCGCATTATGACGGTTAAAATTGAAGACCTGCCCACCGGCCACTGGCGCTATCTTACCTTAGAAGAAGTAAAATCCATCAACCAACTGGTAGCAGATTCTGCTAAAACGGCCGCCAACAACCCCCCAGAAAAGAAAACTTTTAAAGGCGTTCCAAAAGATGCCGAAGAAGAATACGATGCCCTTTTAACTGAAGAAGAATATGGCGTAAAAGTGCATCATGCACAAAAACCATCGGCCAAGGCCGAGAAATTGCCGTACCTGCACGACCCTAAAAAAATAAGGGCTCAGCGTTTCGCCAAACCTAAAACGGAGGAAGGCGACGAGTCCACTTCCGGCGGCAGTAATTCTCGCCCCAGCAAATCTTCTGGCGGCAAAAACTTAAAAACTAAATCTGAGCACACGTCTAATAAAACAGATCGCTCTCCCAAAGGCTCTTTGGCCGCGCGCAATCCGAAGGCAAAATCGGCCCGAAAACCTAAACCTGCGGCTGGTGGACCAGTTAAAACAAAAGCGGGTACCCGAGGAAAAGGCAGAAAATAAATTCGCGCTTCAAAAAATATTTAACCTTCCTGTTTTAGGCCTGTTTTTTAAAAAACAGGCCTAAAACAGGAAGGTTTTTTTACGGGCTTTTGGTTTGATTTTCTAACTTGCTTCCCATTCTATTCAGCCCGCTATGCTTCACTCCACGTATGAACAAACCGCTATCCAAGAAATGCGAGCCTGGCAACATGAAATGCAGCAAGACCCTTCTCTGCTGAACAAATTGAGCCGGAACGTACAGACCAAACTCAACCGCTTCATTCCCGATAAAATTCATGGAGCCATTACGGCCACCCTAAAACAAATGATCAGAGCGGTTCTTTTTGGCGCCAAGCACACCACCGCTAAACACCCTTTATTGCGCACGCTAGAACAGAAAGAAGACCAAGCCCGCAAGCGGATTGAATTTTACAAAAAAACGGCCGCGGCCGAAGGCGGAATTACCGGCGCCGGTGGTTTTCTGTTGGGGTTAGTAGATTTTCCACTGCTGCTGAGCCTAAAACTAAAACTGCTCTTTGACATGGCCGCTTTTTACGGGCATGACGTGACTGATTACCGCGAGCGCCTGTATTTGCTCCACATTTTCCAGCTGGCTTTTAGCAGCCAACAACAGCGCAGTGAGGTGTACCAGCAAATTGAAGATTGGGAAACCAAAAAAGAGCACCTGCCCCAAGACATTAACCAGTTTGACTGGCGTACTTTTCAGCAAGAGTACCGCGACTATATTGACCTGGCCAAAATGGCGCAACTTATCCCGATTATTGGCGCGCCCATTGGAGCGGTGGTCAATTACCGACTGCTGCAGAAATTGGGCACTACCGACATGAACGCCTATAGAATGCGCTGGCTGGAGGATTCTACCAACCAAAAAAACTTGTCTGCTCCGCTTTCTTAAACGTGTTTTAGGCCTGTTTTTGAAAAAACAGGCCTAAAACAGCACCCTGAAATTTACATTAGAAAAAGAGGCGGTACCGCGGTGCGCAACTTATGGCCTACAATCGCGTTGCAGACAACATGGGCTTTTCAGACGATGGCTTTGCCGTGGAACGGAACCCGATAACCTAAAAAACCTGCTATGAAAAAATATTCTTTCTACAGTCTTCTGGCTGGCTCTGTTTTTCTGCTGCATTCTTGCGCCACCAACCCCGTAACCGGCAAAAGAGAAGTAGCCTTAATGTCTGAAAGTCAGGAAATTGCCATGGGCAAAGAATCTGACCCGGCCATTGTCGCGCAATTTGGGTTGTACCAAAATCCGCAATTGCAAAATTTTATCCAGCAGAAAGGAAAAGCCATGGCGGCGGTTTCCCATCGGCCTAACTTGCAATATGAGTTTAAGATTGTAGACTCGCCAGTGCTTAACGCGTTTGCGGTGCCGGGTGGCTACGTGTATTTTACGCGCGGTATTATGGCCCATTTTAACTCAGAGGCGCAATTTGCTGGCGTGCTGGGCCACGAGATTGGGCACATTACGGCCCGGCATTCGGTACAACAGCAAAGCAAACAGATTCTAACGCAAGGCGTTTTATTGGGCGGCATGATTGCTTTTCCGGAGTTGGCCAGTCAGTTTGGTGAGACGGCCATGCAAGGAGCCGGCTTGCTGTTTCTAAAATTTGGCCGCGATGATGAGCGCGAGTCTGATAAACTGGGCGTTGAATATTCTACCAAAATTGGGTATGATGCCAGCCACATGGCCGATTTTTTCCAGACGCTGCAACGCCAAAGTTCGCAGGAAGGAGCTCAAGAAATTCCTGGCTTTCTCTCTACCCACCCCTCACCCGCAGACCGTTACCAAACCGTGCAGCAATTAGCGGCGCAATGGAAAAAGCAGGTGCCCGGCAAACAGTTTGATGAAGGCCGGAACAGTTATTTGCGCATGATTGATGGCTTGCTCTACGGCGAGGATCCTAAACAAGGCTTCGTAGAAAACCAGATTTTCTACCATCCAGAGTTAAAATTCCAGTTCCCTATTCCAGCCCAGTGGAGATCTCAAAACTCGCCGCAGCAAGTGCAAATGGCGCCTCAAGATGGCAAAGCGCTTATGTTTTTAAGGCTAGCCGCTGGCACCAGCTTACAAGAGGCCGGTCAGCAATTCTTGCAGCAAAACGGATTGCAAGCGGTAGAGTCTAAGCAAGTATCAGTAAACGGTTTACCCGCTTTGGCCATTATTGGGCAGCAGGCCCCGCAACAACAGCAGCAAGGCCAACAGCAGCAGCAACAGCAAGAACCAATTGGCACGCTCACGTATTTAATTCAGTACGGCGGCAATATCTATAATATAACCGGCATTACTGCCGCCGCCACGTTTAATACCTACGCGCCTGTCTTTCAGCAAACCATGCAGAATTTCAGGGCCTTAACTGACCAAGAAAAAATAAACCGCAAGCCGGAAGTAGTGCGCATAAAAACGGTGGCTAAAACAGCGCCGCTGTCGCAGGTACTGCAATCATTTAACATGCCTTCCAAACGGTTTGAAGAACTAGCCATCCTAAACGGCATGCTCCTCACGGACCGTCTGGAAAAGGGAATGCTAATCAAAGTGATTGAGAAATAACATCGGCATAAATTAATAAAACGGGAATCCCCGGCTAGTTTAAAACCAGCCGGGGATTCTTGTTTTAGGCCTGTTTTTCAAAAAACAGGCCTAAAACAACCACGCTTTTATAATTCTTCGCGATGGTTATGAGTTAGAGAATTTATAATTCAATCGTTTAAATTGCTTGTAAGATTTCCTTCCTCGGATGGAATGCAGGTAGGTTTTATGCATTACTGAATGCTTTCTTTTTTGCCACCTACATCAGACAAAAACAACAATTAATATATGCTAATTTGAGGTTTATACTTGCCACTCGATGAGTTCTTTTAGGTTATGTAGCCCGCAGAAAAAGTTTTGTAGTACCTTGTATAGCATTTGCCACTCGCTTACCAAACCATGAAAACCATCACCATTATAGGGACCGGACTTATTGGCGGCTCTGTCGCTTTAGACCTCCGTAAATCTGGATTTGCCGACCGTTTAATTGGGGTGGAGCAAAACCCAGAAAACGCCGCTCAAGCCTTGGAATGTAAGTTGGTAGATGAAATTCTACCCTTAGAACAAGCCGCCGCTCTCGCGGATGTAGTAGTGGTGGCTATTCCGGTTACGGCCATGCAAAAGTTGCTGCCTCAGCTACTATCGTTGGTTAAACCGGGGGCCGTAGTCATTGATTTGGGCTCTACTAAAAGCCAACTTTGTGCGGCAGTCCTCAACCATCCGCAGCGGCACCAGTTTGTGGCCGCCCACCCCATTGCCGGTACTGAAAATTCTGGTCCTAGCTCTGCGTTGGCAGGTTTGTACCAAGGCAAAATGAACATCATCTGCGAAAAAGAAAAATCTTCTCCTCAAGCCCTGACAACGGCTCTGGCCTTGTTTGAGGAGTTAGGCATGAAGACCATTTTTATGGCGCCCGAGGAGCACGACAAGCACGTTGCGTACGTGTCTCACCTTTCGCACGTGAGTTCTTTTCTGCTGGGTTTAACGGTGCTAGACGTAGAGAAAGATGAGAAAAATATCTTCGCGCTGGCTGGTTCTGGTTTTGCCTCCACCGTTCGACTTGCCAAAAGTTCACCAGATATGTGGGCGCCTATTTTTGAGCAGAACGCCCATTTTCTAAGCCACGCTTTAGGCCAGTACATCAAGCATCTGCAACATTTTCAAGAATGTCTGCAAAACAAAGACACTGCGCAGCTCCACCAAATGATGGCGCAGGCTAACCAAATCAGGCCCATTCTAGAAGGGATTACGGTGGGTTAGTTTTTGCTGGTTTTTCTGATTGCGATGATGATGAAATATTTTTAAGACTTACGCAAAAACGAATATCAGTCGGTGTTTTCTGCATAGCGGTGGGTTTAAACCCAGCGCTATGCAGAAAAGGCAAGCGGTTTAATTCTTTTAGAGTAAGCCCTATTTGGGTATAGTTCTGTCAAGGGTTTATGCGGTATAAATAAATATGCTGATTTCCCTAACCACTATGGGGTATAAACGAATAACGTATAACGAACAATTAAAAACGACAACATGGCTATCACTGAACTTCTAGATAAAGTAAAAAAAGAATGGCAGGTTTTGTTAGGCAACGAGGCAAAAGACAAATTTTTTTGGAACGAGAATACGTTTCCGGATGAAGCCACCGCCCAGCGTGAATTTGTAAAGAGCAAACAAAAACTATTTAACGTAAACGGATGGTCTACCCTTGATGGCATCAATTCAACGTTTCAACTTTTTACCCCGCAAGGAGAAAAATCATCGGCTACCCAACCATCCGTTGGGGATTTTATTCAAATAATTCTGCCGGGCGCGCCCGTTGAAAATTGGGTCAGCGTTAGCCAAATCACGGACGATGAAAACGTGGCCCAGTTTATTGTTCACCCTAGCGCAAAACCCCAACCAATTGCGGAGAATGACCAAGAGGTAAAGCATTTTTTCGCGAAGGAAGCCAGCAGCACGTTCCGGGTTTTCCGGGACGGCAATAAAATAGTAGGCTTAGAGATTGGCAAGAACGAAACCATCAACAACACCGGCGAAGAAGCCGGCGCGCGAGCAGTGCTAAATACCATAATTTCAGAGGGCGGCTGGGCCGGATTTCAAGACTTTCAGTGGGACAAAATCACGAAGTATTTCGTGCATTTAGAGGAAGCTTAAATCAAACTTTAAACAAGCTCTTATTGTAAACCAATCACCAAATTAACGCTTAAGCCCCAAGAGGTTATTTCCCGGTTAACATTGATTAACCCACCTACGCCGACACCCAAACCACTCTTGTTTTTGGCTTCCTTGGTGAGAGATATATTTTGCAAAGGTAAAACCAATAGGTCAGCCCTTGCGGAAAACCCCGGCAGGTAGTACGTGCGGGTATCAAATTCTGAATTAGTCGTACCTTTCCATCCTCCGGAATGCGTTTTTCTAAGATTATAAGGCATAACATATTGTACAAAAGATGGTCCCGCGAAAAAGGCAAGAACGCTTATTTTATTTAAATCTAGGATTTTGCCTAGTGATACATTCATTTCCCCCAGCTCATGGATTGGCCTTCGTCCTTCAGGAAAATTAAATTCACCCGCTCTATTATCGGTAAAATTTCTTCCATAAAACCCGGCCCCAATATCTACTTTTCTGCCAATCTTGGCTATTCCAAAAACATTGGCAATAAAGTGTTGGCTAGACCTTAAAGGAGCCGCACCACCTAAAAAAATATAGGCTTTCTGCGCTGATACGGCACTTGAATCTTGTGCCTGCAAAACAGTAGTCCCCAAACTGAATAAAATTACCGTTAATATAATTTTCATATAAATTTAGGGAATATGTGATTTTTGGTTGTTTATCTAATTTTAGTAAAATGTTTTGGTAATCCGATAGAACGACAACTTGTATTTTTTAAGGTAATTTTAATTGCGCATTCAACAGCTCTTATAAATTTAGAAACGCGTTTGTAAATACAAGGCATCAAGAATGGATAATCTCGATTTCATAATCCCTTAAAAGCCTTCCTGTTTTCGGCCTGTTTTTGTAAAAACAGGCCGAAAACAGGTTCACAAGTGCATCATATTTCCTCAACGCTGGGTTTTAATTTACCAAGCAAAACATTAACGTTTAAACCCCCGATGGGCAATTTCCGATTGTAATTAAAAAATGCGCCCAAACTTAGGCCAAACTTTTGCTTCGGAATAAAAGCGAGATCAGCCCTTACACTCCATCCCGGCAGGTTGTATTTCCTAACCTCATATTCGTAAATGGAGCTATTGAAAAAGCCACCCCAGGAATTGTTAGGGTGTGGCACCTTCTTTAAATTATATGGCATTTCATAAGCTACAAAGGAAGGGCCCGTAGAAAAAGAGAACCTTAGCTTTTCATGAAAATGTTTTATTTTACCTACTGACACGTTTACTTCATTATAGGTATGCGAGGGAATGTATTTATCATTGACATGATCAGAGGCAGGCACCTCTTCTTTGTATTCCTGTCCATAGTATCTAAGCGCCAGCAAATATTTATGCTTCAATTCCACTACTACGGAGGCATTTCCAATAACGTGCTGGTTTTTTGCAGCCGGAATTGATGCCCCAAACATGGTGTAGAATATCATTTCTTCTGATTTAGCAGAATCTTGGGCTATTGCGTTTTCAATTGTTAACAAGAAAACTACGGAAAGATAAATGGCTTTCATATTACAAGATAACACAAATTTGAGAATTATTCTAAGCCATAGCCTTCCTGTTTTCGGCCTACTTTTTCAAAATCAGGCCCAAAACAGGAAAAAAAATGCCCCGCAACTCTTAACGGAAGCGGGGCATTTTACACAACAAACTAAACTAACTAACTAACTAAAAAAAACGCTTAATCGTTACACAAACAAATTCAAGAAATCTTGCTTGCCGTTGAGGTATTCATAGGCGAACCCCTCGTCTAACATGCGTTGTTTAATATCTTCCACATCTTTGGGTTGCTTTACTTCTACGCCAATAAAAACGGGACCTTTTCCCTTGTTGTTTTTCTTTATGTATTGGAAATGAATGATGTCATCCTCGGGGTGCAGCACCCGGTTAACAAAGGTTCTTAACGCGCCAGGCTGCTGGTTAAACGTGACAATAAAGTAGTGTTTCAGGCCCTGGTGTTGCAGCGCCCGCTCCTTAATGTCTTCCATGCGGGTAATGTCATTGTTGCTGCCGCTAATGACACAAACCACTTTTTTGCCTTTAATTTTTTCAGCGAAGGATTTTAATGCCGATATCGTCAACGTGCCCGCCGGTTCTAGCACGACGCCTTCTTCGTTGTACATTTTTAAAATGTCTTCGCAGATTTGGCCTTCGGGAACTAGAATTACTTCGTCTAGCAGTTCACGGCAGATTTCAAACGTAATTTTCCCGGGGCTTTTTACGGCGGCGCCATCCACAAAAGAATCAATTTTATCTAAGGTTTGGCGCTTGCCTTCTTTGATAGATTTGTACATTGATGGCGCACCGGCAGGTTGTACGCCAATGAGTTTGGTGCTGGGGCTCAGCTGCTTAAACACACTGGAAACGCCGCTGGCTAAACCGCCTCCGCCAATGGGAATGAACAGGTAATCGATTGCAAATTTGGCGTCTTTAATAATTTCCAGCCCCACGGTGGCTTGGCCTTCAATGATAGACATATCATCAAAAGGCGGAATAAAAGTGCTGCCGCGCTTATCGCAGAATTCTTTGGCGGCCAGATACGTGTCATCATAGGTGGCCCCAATCAGCACGACTTCTATCCATTCTTTCCCGAACAGACGGACCTTGTTTAATTTCTGGGCAGGCGTTTGGGCGGGCATAAAAATGTAGCCTTTTACGCGCAGCAATTTACAAGCGTAGGCTACGCCCTGGGCGTGATTACCCGCGCTGGAGCACACAATTTCGCGTTCCTGATCTGCCAGCGACAAGGTGGACATTTTGTTGTACGCACCCCGTATTTTGTAGGAACGCACAATTTGCAAGTCTTCGCGCTTTAGGTAAATTTCTGCGCCGTAGGTTTCAGAAAGCCAAAGATTTTTCATTAAAGGCGTCTTGTAAATGATACCTTTTAAGTTTTTGGCAGCCTTCTCCACGTTGCCCAAAGCAACCACGGTTTTTACTGAAGCGGAATCTTCCTGCATTCTGGTTGGGTTTACCCCCACCGCAGTCCCTACCTTAAGGAGAGGGACTTTTTGGCAAGGTGTTTTGGGCCTGTTTTTGGAAAAACAGGCCCAAAACAGGGTAGTGATGTATAACCGAAATCGGTTATTTTACTTTAGTACGAAGTTTTCTTACCGTGCTGCCAGTCTGCCATAATTCAGATTCGCGCACTTCTTTCAGTTCTTCTTCTAGCTCTTGACGGTAACCAGGAGTTGAACCACGTTGAATAGTACGCTCTGCTTCTTTGCCGGAAGCTACGCTGTCATACAGGTCGTTTAGAACTGGCAAAGTAGCCTCACGGAATTTACCTTTCCAGTCTAGCGCGCCGCGTTGGGCAGTTACAGAACAGTTGCTGAACATCCAGTCCATGCCGTTTTCGCCTACTAAAGGTACTAAGCTTTGAGTTAATTCTTCTACAGTTTCGTTAAAAGCTTCAGACGGAGAGTGACCGCGCTCGCGCAACACTTGGTACTGAGCCTCAATGATTCCTGCCAAAGCACCCATTAACCCACCGCGCTCGCCGGTTAGGTCTGAGTACACTTCTTTTTTGAAATCGGTCTCAAATAAATAGCCAGAACCTACGCCAATTCCCATCGC
>JBBSSO010000022.1:0-11702 GCA_038241905.1 Cytophagales bacterium
CTAAAAGGTTTGGGCTAGAGCGGCTGGGCATCAAGGGTTTGCTCAGGTTCATTCGTGATTTCAATTACATCGGCGTTCAGCGACTCAACCACTATGGGCCGGCCCGGCGACAAATGTTCATTAATTATTTTGGTCAGGTACACCATCGCGATAGCGGCCAGTTGCTGCTCCACCATCTTAAACATGTCTGACTTTAAGAATGATTTTAGCAGCGACGGCTTTTCTGGATGCGCAAAACCGGTGGCCATGGTGCCCGTGCTGGGGTGGTACACAGCCGGATAGGTGCGCTCAATAGCACTAAAAAGAGGTTCATCCTCTTCCACATCTGGGATAGAGGAAATCCAGCCGCGGTCTTCAGCGCCTTGAAACTTGGCGGCCTTGGCCAACCGCTTTCTCTTTTTACGCGGGCTCTCTTCGCGGCTACCGCCGATGGCCTTGCTGATTAAGAAAATGCCAGCCAGCGCTCCGCCGGCCATAAGCACGTACTTACCCACTTTCTGCGACTGGTCTTTTAGGTCCGTAAAGTCACTCAAGAGGGCGTTCTTATACTCTTCTTTTTGGCGCTCCAGAAACTCGCGCTGGTCATCAAAAAGCGGATTATGTAATTCGCTCATAATACGAGGTAGATTTTAGTTCGTTTGCTCAGATTCATCAGATTTATAAATCGTGTTCCGGAAAGCTTTGTCGGCAATGCCTTGGAACACTTTCTTGTCAAGCCCTACCAGCAAAATGATGAGCAAGATAAGATAAAAAAGCGTTACTATCCCGAATCCCCAGAAATGGCTGTCCAATACATCGTTTAAAAGTAAAGCAATGAACACATTCAGGAACAAAAGTACCATTAGGCCAACCAGGCCCAGCAACACGCCGTGCACGGTGCTGACTAGAATGCTCTTGAGTTTGGTTTGCAGATCTAGCTTTAGGAGGTCTATGCGGGTATCTACATACCCCATTAAATTGCCAATCATACTATCTGTTTTGTTTTTGTCTTCGGTGGCCATTCAGTTAGGTCTTAAGGATGGTGCAAAAAATAAAATTGCAAGCATTTTCTTCGGGGAGAAAGATAGCAAAATTATTTCCGTCAGAATTCCTTACGAAAAACTACTGCCTAGGGATAACTTTGCAAGCGTAAACTCCCAGTGCCGCCAGATGAAATAGCTGTTTTAGGCCTGTTTTTTCAAAAACACGCCTAAAACAGCCACCCAGTAGAACGGCTTTGGGCCAGATGCGTTACTTTACAGAAATTACCGCCACACGGGCTTGACTAAAAATTATTACCATATTCTGGGCTTGGGGCCCGCCGCGACGGTCACGGAAGTGAAGACTGCCTACAAGCGTCTGGCCCTAAAATTCCACCCTGATAAAAACCCAGATAACCCCCGCGCCGAAGACCAGTTTAAACTGGTCAACGAGGCGTATCAGGTCTTGTCTAATGCGCGGCGGCGGGCCACGTATGATTTTAAACGCCAGCAAGAACAGCGCCAACGGCAGCCCGCGGCGTACCATGAGCCCCGCTACCACCACACCCGCGCGCCGGCCAGTTTTCAGGAGCGCCATTACCGCCGTCGGCCCCAAAAGCATACCCGTTTTTCTAAGCGCGATGTTCAGATTATAGTCGGGGGCATTTTGCTGGCTTTGCTTTTGCTGCTGGCTGTAAAACTAGTTTGGAACCAATATACCTACCAACGAAACTTAACCCAGGCCCGCCAAGCCGAGCAAGACGGACACTGGCAACTGGCCCATGATTTATATTCTCAATCTTTAGATTATGCTCCGGATGCAGAAGAAGTGCTGTTGCGGCGTGCAGATTTGCGGTTGCGGCATTTACAAAATGCGCAGGGCGCGATACTAGATTATTCAGCCGTGTTGGCCGCAAGCCCCCAGCCAAAAGCCGATTGGTATGCCCAGCGCGGCAAAGGTTACGCGGCCCTAAAGGACCACCGGCAAGCGCTGCAAGACTTTGACCAAGCCCTGCAACTACAGCCCACGGCGTTCTCGCTTTACCAAGCCCGCGCCATTGCCCGCCTGCAGTTAGAAGACAACTGGGCCGCCGCCGTGGCTGACTTAACCCGTTTTATTGCCGCCAAACCCGTACCGGCAGACCAGAAAACCGAAGCCTACCTTTACCGCTCCTTCGCGCATTACCGGGCAAACCAAATGGACCGCGCCTGGCAAGACACAGAGCGCGCTTTGGGCCAAGATTCTTTAAGCGGCAAGGCATATTATTTGCAGGCCATCATCTTAAAAGCCAAAAACGGCTCGCGGTTGTCTTGCCCTTTATTAGCCAAAGCCGCCAAATTAGGGTTCACTAGAGCGCAGGAAGAAATGGAAGGAAATTGTCCAGCTTAAGGCTGGTTTCAGTTTCAAATTTTGCTAGCGCAAATGGTTGCGTAAAAACCTGTTTTGGGCCTCTTTTTAGAAAAACAGGCCTAAAACAGCTTTTTAATAGGCCGTTCCGGCGATGGAGAACCAGCGTGGCGCTCAGTGGGTTAGCGGCCGGGGCTAGCATCCGCAGAAATAAAGTGCCCCACCCTTGTACGAAAAGCCAACTGATACACGTAAAATAGGGAAAGATTAGAGGGCCCAAGACCAAGATGATGATAGAAGTGCAGGAGTTTGGCTTGATGCCGCAGCAAGAGCAATTGGCGTACGTACAGCGCCATGGCCGGTATTTGCACGCTCGTTTAAAGGGTTGGTGCCACATTAGCCTGTATTACGTCGGATCTTTTTACGTAGAAATCTGGCTTTTAGAACATTGTGATTCCATTGCTTTGGTGCGCACTTTCGCCACCCAGCACCAACTGGAGCCGTATTTGCACACAACTCCTATGGAGAATTTGCTAAAGGAGTTGGTGTAGATTCTCTTTCTTCCGCTTTCTTTTCTATCTGTTTTTTTCTTTCACTGGTCATCCTACGCTTTCTTAAGGCAAATGTCGCTGCGAACGAGCACTTTCCCCGAAGAACCTAGCCCTTGTTGGTGTTCGACTTTGTTGGTGTTTCTAGGGGCAAACAAGCCTAACACCTCCAGCCTTCGGTTCATTTGCTTTCAATAGCAATGCTTTCTCCGCTCCCGAGTTTCATATTTCCCTTTGATCCGGTGCGCCCTCGCCCTTGTTGGTGTTTCTAGGAACCAATAAGCATAATACCGTTAGCCTTTTGCCTTTGTTGGTGTTTCTAGGGGCCAACAAGCATAACACCGCCAGCCTTTTGCCCTTGTTGGTGTTATCACCAACAAGCATAACACCGCCAGCCTTCCATTCTTTTACCTTCGATGGCAATGCTTTCTCCGCTCCCGAGTTCCATATTCTCCTTTTACCCGGGGTGAACAAGACTACCTTTTTCATAGACTCTTACAAGCGCTCACGGCCGCGAGGCCTCGTCCTCCGGATTCGCGCTGTGCGCCTTTCCTGGGCCTGTGGGGCCCTGCCGCTAACGCGGCACCGGAAATTCGCAAGGCGCTCACCGGAAGACTGGTTTCGGTTCCTTTCTTGTTAGCTACTAGTTATTGATGGCTGATTAAGCAGGTAAATTTTGCTTTTCCGAGGCTAGAGTCACTCGTGCTGCGCACATCAATGGTTTGTTATTTGTGGCGCTTTTGTGTTAACAGCTGGTTGGTTAGATGAGTTGAAGGATGTTTTAGGCCTTTTTTTTCAAAAACAGGCCTAAAACAGAGATGATTTATGAGAAGTAAGGGCAAAAAAATAGAAAATAAAATGTGCATCGGCGGTAGCCGATTAAAAAGATATGGGTAAGTTAAGGGTATCTTTCCGGAGCCGTCTGCGCGCGGAAATTAGCAGGTCACCTTTTGCTTATGAGCCGTAAAATTACGTACCGCGCCGCCAAAGAGGTGGCTCCAGCCATTGAACAACACTTTGCCAACCAGCTGGCTGTCCGCCAGAATCTGGGTATGGAGCAGGTAGCGCCCGCTCCCTCGCGCTGGGTCATTGAGGCGATGTTGGACACGGCGTTCTGGGCCAGCCTGCGCCGCGAGGAAGGGCACTCGCCCAAAATATCGCTCGCTTTTCTATCGCCGGAGCATACCACATCGCCCTTGTTATTTAAACGCCGCATGCCTTTGCTTTCTAACTTTCTGACGAAGGTGGCGCCGGGCGTTGAACGGCCAGGCGTGCATTTGGGCGTGTGGCACGAGGGCGACGTGCTCTACATTTGGGGGACTACCCAAGAAATTCCGAGTCTGGGTTTTGTGCTAGACGTTTCTGAACCGGGCCTGCTGGTAGTAAAACACCGGCGGGTAGATGGTTTCGGGAAGTTTGCCAACGTGGCCGTGCTCATTGGTGACCAGGTAAAAGTAGTAGACGAGCAGAGCGCCAGCCTCCCCGACTGCCCCGACCTGCTGACTTCTTTGCTGGGCTTTACCTCGGCTACTTCTTTGAATAATTCAGTGAACGTGCTGGTGCAATTGGCAACTTCTATGAGGGCACATGGGCATGGTGGTATTCTGCTGGTGGTTCCTGCGGGGAATCCGGACTGGCAAAAATCCATTATTCAGCCCATGCTGTATGAGGTAGCGCCGGCGTACGCGGGCTTGGCCCAACTCTTGCGCCAAGAACTGCAAAACCGCTCTAAAATACGATGGCAGGGAGCTTTGCGTCGCGAGATTGACAACATAGCCGGTTTAACGGCCTTAGATGGCGCCACTATCATTACTGACCAACAGGAGTTATTGGCGTTCGGCGCGAAGATTGGTCGGCTCGAGGGCAGCGCTGTGGTGGAGCAGGTAATTGTGACAGAACCCATTGTGGGCAACGTGGCGGAGGTAGTGCACCCTTCCACCAGCGGCGGCACCCGGCATCTATCGGCGGCTCAGTTTGTCCACGACCAACACGACGCTTTGGCTTTAGTGGCCTCGCAAGACGGCCGGTTTACGGTTTTTAGTTGGTCGCCATGTGAGAACATGGTGCACGCGCATCGGATTGATACGTTGTTGTTGTAGGGGGTGTTTTTGGCCTGTTTTTGGGAAAAGGGGCTGGAAACGGAAATCTGTTTTAGTATTATGAACCATAATATGATTGATGTGACCTGTGCTATCATCTTGAAAGATGGCAAAGTGCTGGCGACCCAAAGGAGCGAAAAAATGAGCCAGCCTTTGAAATGGGAATTTCCAGGTGGAAAGATAGAACAGAATGAAACTGCAGAAAATTGCCTAAACCGAGAATTGAAAGAAGAGCTGAACATTAAAGTGATGCTTCTGAAAAAGTTGACTCCCGCGCCGTTTGATTATGGTAAGTTCGTGATTAACCTAATTCCCTTTGTGGCCAGTTATCAATCTGGTGAGATCATTTTAGCGGAACATAAAGAATATAAATGGCTGCCAAAAAGTGAATTGGCCCATCTTGATTGGGCGCCTGCTGATATTTCTATTTTAGAAGAATTCCTGAAGACAGATATATGAACCAAGAAGGACTTTACGAGCAACTCATCACTAAAATGGTTGCTTCAAGGTTGAAAGAAGTAGATAGAAAGGAATTCTATATTAAGGAAACGGCTATAGATAGAGCTGAAGCGGGTAAATTCCTTTCACAATATTTATCTGGGGTAATAAAGCACGCTTTAAACCTCTTTTCTGGCGAAGAAAGAATTGAAAAACAGATTGAGCTTTCCAATAAAATTATAATGCTCCTGCAAAATGAACTAGAAGCGGCTGAATTTGAAGGAGATTTAATTGATACTGAAGCGAAAATCTTATCAGCTGTTTTTTCAAAAGTAGATGCCCGCTTTTCTGATTTTGATAAATATCTCAAAGAAATCACGCCCTACACCCGGCTATCTCAAAGTGAGTTATTTACCGGTAGCAATGCGGGCATTTCCTTAGAAAGCGAGATAAAGAAAGAAATCCTTTCTTCTGACAAGGTATGCTTTCTGGTTTCGTTCATTAAGTGGACTGGGATACGGATTTTTGAAAGAGAGCTGGCGGAATTCACCCAAAGAGGCGGACAGTTAAAGGTAATTACTACCTCTTACATGGGCGCTACAGATGTAAAAGCAGTAGAATACCTTTCTTCTTTGCCCAATACCCAAATTAAGGTCTCTTATAACACAGACAACGAGCGGTTGCACGCTAAGGCTTATTTGTTCTTCAGGAACACAGGTTTCCATACCGGTTACATTGGTTCTTCCAATCTATCAAGGTCTGCTTTGACCAATGGGTTAGAGTGGAATATCAAAGTCACGACTAAAGAAGTTGGGCACATTATTGATAAATTCCAGAAGACGTTTGACACCTATTGGCAAGACAAAGATTTTGAACTGTTTGATAAAAACCGAGATGTAGAAAAGTTAAGGGGGGCGCTCAGGAAAGAGAAGTATTCAGAGAAAAGTAACCCCGCTGCCTATTTTGATATCAAGCCGTTTCCGTTTCAGGAAGAAATTTTGGAAAAACTGGAGGTGGAAAGAATAGTGCACCATAGATACAAGAACCTTGTGGTGGCTGCTACCGGTACTGGCAAAACTATAGTTTCGGCCTTTGATTTCAAAAGATTCAAGAAAAGGTACCCGGCTTGCAAGTTATTGTTTGTAGCTCACCGCAAGGAAATTTTGCAGCAAGCACAAGCTACCTTTCAAGGCATTTTACAAGACAATAATTTTGGATCGCTTTGGGTAGACGGTATAGAGCCAGATAGTTATGAGGTAGTTTTTGCCTCAGTGCAGACGTTAAATAACAGGATTAATTCTTTATCTCTTTCTGAGTCTTTCTATGATTTCATCATCATAGATGAGGTGCACCATATTGCCGCCGCTAGTTATAGGCCAATCCTAAATCACTTTAAGCCAAATATTCTACTTGGGTTAACCGCCACGCCTGAACGCATGGATGGTGAGGACATTCTAAAGGACTTCTGCGGCACCATAGCCGCAGAAATTAGGCTGCCGGAAGCTTTAAACAGGAAGCTGCTGAGTCCATTCCAATACTTCGGCATATCTGATAGTATTGATTTATCAAACGCTACCTGGAGAAACGGAAGGTACCTGCCAGCTGAGTTGACACGCCTTTATACCCAGAATGATAAGAGGGTAGGGGAAATTTTGGCTAATCTGGAGAAGTATTTAAATGATGTGCAAGATGTAAGAGCGTTGGGTTTTTGCGTAACACAAGAACATGCCCAATACATGGCTGAGAAATTCACTTTGGCCGGGCTAAAGGCAGATTACTTAGTAAGTTCCAGAGCTGACCAACGGGAAGTTTTAAGAGCTAAGTTCGCTCGAAAAGAGATAAACTATCTTTTTGTAGTAGATATCTTCAATGAAGGAGTAGACATACCAGAAATAGACACTGTTCTTTTCTTAAGACCCACCGAAAGTTTAACCGTTTTTCTGCAGCAACTTGGTAGAGGACTTCGGTTGGCAGATAATAAAGAATGTTTGACGGTTTTAGACTTTGTTGGTAATGCCCGCCAAGAGTATGACTTTGAAGGTAAATTCAGGGCTTTGGTAGGTAAAACCAATACGTCTATTCACAAAGAAATTGAAGATGATTTTCCGCATTTGCCTTTGGGCTGCACCATTATTTTAGAAAAGAAGGCCAAGAATACCATCCTAGAAAACATCAAGAAAGCCACGCAATTAAACAAGAACCAGCTCCTAAACAAAATTAGAAACTACAAACACCAAACTACCTTACCGCTTACGCTAAAGAATTTTTCTGTGTTCTACCATATTCCGCTGCAAACCATCTACAAGAGTACGTCTTGGAAAAGGTTGTGTGTGCTGGCAGAGCAATTAAAAGACTATCCTACTGCCAATGAAAGTGAAGTGTACAGGGCCATCAGCAAAAAGTGGCTTGCCTGTAACTCAAGCTCTTATTTTCAATTTATTCTAGCACTCGCCAAGAAGAGTTTCAACCTTGACTACCAACACCTTTCTGAAGAAGAAAAGGCAATGTGCCTAATGCTCCACTATGATGTTTGGCAAAATGCGGGCGGCTTTAGTTCTCTAGAAGAAAGTATAAAGGCAATTGGAACGAATATGGTGCTAAACCAAGAAATTGTAGAGGTGCTTGAATTGCTAATTGACCAAGTAGATTTTATGGAAAGAGAAATCCAACTGTCGTACGTACAGCCTCTGAAAGTACATGCCCGTTACACAAAGGACCAAATATTGGCTGGCTTCGGATTTCATACCTTAAATAGAAGATGTCCTTCCAGAGAAGGCGTGTTAGAGTTTCCTGAGAAAAACACTGAGCTTCTTTTTATAACGCTAAATAAATCTGAAAAGGATTTCTCACCCACCACTCTGTATGAAGACTTCGCCATTAGTGAAGATCTTTTTCATTGGCAGTCACAGAACGCGGTGAGCCCAACTACTAAGAAAGGTTTATCTTACATTCACCATCAGAACAAGAACAAGAAGATATTACTTTTTGTGAGGGAGCGAAACGAAGATGAATATGGAAATACTATGGCTTACGTGTTTCTAGGGGAGGGAAATCTTGCAGAACACTACGGAGCTAAACCAATGAGTATAAAGTGGCAACTTCAGGAGCCAATGCCCCCATTTTTATGGAAGGACTCGGCAAAGATGGCAGTAGGCTAAGGAAGACTGATCCAGCTTCTCCCTGTTTCCGGCCTTTTTTTCCAAAAATAGGCCTAAAACAAAAAAATCCCGCCTCATTACTGAAGCGGGATTCTCTTTTGTACTGCTGGTGATGATTTGAATTTAACCAACGACACAAGCATTTGAAGTCCTTTGCTCCTTCTAATTAAAAAGCTTATTTTGAGCTGAAGAGAAGAATGTTTGGCAGATTAGCAAATGCTCGAGACAAAAGGCAAGGCAGGCTTTGCTAACATAGACCGCTTATTCAAGTGCTGCGTAAAATTGTATAAAGGGCATCATTTATATAAATGCTTTCTTTGCCAACCTTTTTTAGAGACAATACACCAATTTGCTGCAAAGCTTTTAAATACCTGGACGCTGCCTTCCTTTCCAAGCTCAAACCACTTACAAGGTATTCAATCTTGGTGTAGGGGTGTATAAACAGCTGTTCAACCAAGTCTTTAGAATAAATCTTTGGTGCGCCCTGTTTTATCTTGTTCTGAATCTCCTCAAACAATTGGTGAATCGCATTGATTTGTTGTATAGTTTGCCTAGCAGTGCTTTCTGTGGCCTGAAGCATAAACAGAATCCATTCTTCCCAATTGCGGTTGGTTCTTACTTCCTGCAGCAGCCGGTAATATGAGCTTTTGTGGGCAATTATGTAGGAGCTCAAGAATAAAATGGGAATGTCTAACTTTTTATGGAGAATAAGATAGAGTACATTTAAAATGCGGCCAGTTCTGCCCTTGCCATCATAGAAGGGATGAATGCTCTCAAACTGGTAATGTTGAATAGCCATTCTTACAAAGGCTGATACCTCGCCCGGCTCTTCATTCAAATACATATCCAGATTATGCATCAGGCATTGTAGTGTGTCTTTATCGTCATGGGGAGTATAAATAGTAATACCAGTGGCGTCATTTTTAAGGGCGGTTCCGGGCAATTGCCTTATGCCTGCCTCGTTTTCCTCTAAAATAGCTTGAATGCGACAAATGCTATTCGTGTTGAGGAAGCCCCTTTCCTGTATTTCCCTAAATCCATGCAAAAGAGCTTCGCGGTAGCGCAGTACCTCTTTGGTGGCCGGATCAGCTTGTGTGGAAGTAGCAGCAAGTGCTTGGTATAGTTTGTCATGCGTGGTAATAATGTTTTCAATCTCAGAACTTGCCTGCGCTTCCTTCAGAACAATGGCATTTATTAAAATACCTTGATTAGGAAGTGTTTTTGCCAAACCTTTCAACTCTGCCACTGCCACGGCAGCTTTACTCTCCTGCTTTAGAATAGCAACAGTTTCTATCTCTTTAAGCGCAGGAGGTAGCAAGGGTAATTGGTTGTAAGGCTTTTCAGGAGCAATAACCGGTTGTGTCATGAGACAAAAATACAAAAAATGGTACACGTTCCTATTCTCATGTACCACCGTGGTACATGAGAATAGGAACGTGTACCACCAGGGTACCTGATACGGCAAGTACAAAGCCCCAGCTTCTCCCTGTTTCCGGCCTCTTTTCCCAAAAACAGGCCTAAAACAAAAGAATCCCGCCTCATTGCTGAAGCGGGATTCTTTATCTGTACTGGTGGTGATGATTGGAATCGAACCAACGACACAAGGATTTTCAGTCCTTTGCTCTACCGACTGAGCTACATCACCAGCACTTACTTTTTGCCGTTCTGGTTAAAAAGTATGCAAAGGTAAGCAGCCACCGCATATTTGCAAAACATAATCGTAAAAAATCTTTTATGCCCGTTTCCGAATACTTTGCTAAATTCGTTCGTAATACAAATAGTCTCTCACGCTAAACACCCTTCTTGTGATCAATAGCATCGCCTTTGTCATCGTCGCTTTACTAGGTATCGGTCTGTTTGTTTGGCAGATACGCAAGATTCTCCGCAACATTAACTTGGGCCGCGACCATACTATTTCCGGCAATGCCGCCGAGCGCTGGAAGCTGGTTTTACTGGTGGCGTTTGGTCAACAAAAAATGTTTAAGCGCCCCTTGCCTGCCATTTTGCACCTTTTTGTGTACGTGGGTTTTCTGGTTATTAACGTAGAACTCATTGAGATTTTGATTGACGGCACCTTCGGCACGCACCGCATTCTGGGCGTTCTAGGCCCGGTTTACACCGTGTTAATGTCCATCAATGAAATTTTGGGCCTGCTAGTGGTTATTTCCTGCGTCATTTTTTTGGTGCGCCGCAACATTACCAAAGTCCCGCGCCTATACAACGGTCCTGAAATGCGCGCGTGGCCTAAGATGGATGCCAACGTTATTCTGGTGGTGGAGATTGTGCTCATGGTGGCGCTTTTTGCCTTTAACATAGCAGATCAAAAACTGGCGCAACTGCACGGGGTCACCTTGGCAGGAGCGTTTCCGGTTACCTCCGGGATGGTAGATGTATTTGGGGCCGATGAAAACACGCTGCGCCTGATTGCGGGCATCGGCTGGTGGGTTCACATTGTAGGTATTTTGGCGTTTATGAACTATCTGCCGTCTAGCAAGCACTTCCACATTATTACCGCTTTCCCCAACGTGTATTATTCCAAGCTGCAACCAAAAGGCCAGTCTAGCAACGTAGAAAGCATTACGCACGAGATTAAGGCGATGCTAGACCCAACCTACGTGGTGCCGCCGCTGCCTGAAGGAACCGAGCCGCAGAAATTTGGCGCCCATGATGTGGAAGACCTTACCTGGAAACAGTTACTAGATTCTTACTCTTGCACCGAGTGCGGCCGCTGCACCGATGTTTGCCCCGCCAACCTAACCGGCAAACTACTATCGCCCCGCAAGGTGGTGATGGATACCCGCGATAGAATGGAAGAAAAAGGCGAGTCGCCGCTCATTTTTGACGCCGCCCACTATGCTACCGAATCAGACCGCGTGCCAGTTACCGAAGAACGCACACTGTTGCGCGGCTACGTTACTCCCGAGGAACTTTGGGCCTGCACCACTTGCAACGCCTGCGTAGAAGCTTGCCCGGTTAACATTGACCAACTGTCTTCTATCATGGACATGCGCCGGTATTTGGTGCTGGAAGAATCTGCCGCTCCGGCCGCGTTAAACACCATGTTCAACAACATTGAAAACAACGGCGCACCCTGGGCCTTCTCGCCAAGTGACCGCTTTAACTGGGCCGATGATTTATTTGTAACGTCTAAA
>JBBSSO010000023.1:0-11595 GCA_038241905.1 Cytophagales bacterium
GAGCATGCAGAAATCAAAGCAATCTAAAAACGGGAAATTCCAGAACATTTCGCCCACGCCCATTATGGCCGGCATGTCTTTCTCGGAAAAAATAAGCCTGTGGTCTAAGTTTATAACGGGCGTAAAAGGGACATCGCCGGTACATGAATTGCCGCTCGTAACGCATCAAAAAGGCGAACTAAGCGCAGTGCCCAGTCAGGCCCTGAAAGTGATGTGGTTTGGCCACTCGGCGGTACTGCTGGAGCTGGATGGCAAACGTATTTTCGCGGACCCGATGTTGGGGCAGCGGGCCTCGCCGGTATCTTTTGCGGGCGCCAAGCGCTTTAACCAAGACTTGCCCATCGCCTTAGATGATTTGCCGCTTTTAGATGTCGTTCTGCTCTCGCATGACCATTATGACCACCTAGATCAAGTTTCCATCAAAAAGCTGCTGGCAAAAACCAAGCAGTTTTTGGTGCCGCTGGGCGTGGCGGCGCGCCTGCAAAAGTTTGGCGTGCCCGCCGATAAAATCACCGAATTTGACTGGTGGGACACCGCCACCGTAGAAGGATTGTTCTTTGCGGCTACCCCTGCTCGGCACTTTTCAGGCCGGACGCTTTGGGACCGCGACGCCACGCTCTGGGCTTCTTGGGTAATCAAAGGCGCCGACCAAACCGTTTTCTTCGGCGGCGATTCTGGATACGATACTCATTTCAAGCAGATTGGAGACAAATACGGGCCCTTTGACCTTACCATGCTGGAATGCGGCCAGTACAACCAAGCTTGGCAATACATTCACATGATGCCCGAGCAAACCGCCCAAGCCCATTTAGACCTAAAAGGCCGCGTGCTAATGCCCATTCATTGGGCGGGCTTTTCGCTGGCGCTGCACCCCTGGAAAGAACCCATTGAGCGCCTCAGCAAAGCCGCCGCTCAGCAGCACATACAACTGGCCACGCCTTTAATTGGGCAATTTTGGCAAGTAGAAAAAGAGCTGCCGCAAACCAAGTGGTGGAAAGGTTTAGAATAGGTGAAGACGCAAGATATAAGACGTAAGACACAAGATTTTTGCAATTTCTCATTCCAGAAAAACCAGCCTTCCTGCCCTTGTAGGTGTATCATCAATAAGCGGAATGCATTAGCAAATCCTGTTTTTCATTAGACAAAAAAATAAATTATGCAGAGATTGTAACCCGCAACTGGTACTTTTAAGGCGTCACTTTTTTTCTGATTATGTTTAAAAAATTAAGTCGGTCTGCTGCTGGTTCCTTTCTTAGGCCGATGGCCTTGTGCTGCCTGTTGTTCTCCATTGGCTGCACTGCTAGCAAACAGGTTTTGGTAAACCCGCATGACCAACGACTGACCTACATGGGGCGGGTAGGGAAACCATCGCCGGAGGCGGCAGAATTATACTGGTCGGGCACGTCAGTTAAGCTTAATTTTGAAGGGAAAGCGGTGCGGGCGCAGTTGAAAGACAATACCGGCCAAAGTTATTACAACGTTATTGTTGACCAAGACAGCAGTTTTATTCTAAAGCCAGACACGGTTTTTCAGTGGTTTACGCTGGCCCAAAACCTAACGCCCGGCAAGCATACGGTAGAGCTTTTTAAACGCACCGAGTGGGACATAGGCAAAACTACTTTCCAAGGGTTTATGGTGGATAAAAAAGCTAAAATATTGCCCGCAGATGCGCCCAAAAGTCGTAAAATTGAGTTTTACGGCAACTCCATCTCGGCGGGCTACGCGGTAGAAGACACCACGGGCAAGGATAATCCTGCTGGTACCAACACCAATAATTACGTGAGTTACGCCGCCATAACGGCCCGGCATTTCAACGCCGATTACAGTTGCGTGTGCAAAAGCGGCATCGGGGTCATGATTAGCTGGTTTCCGTTTACCATGCCGGAGATTTACGACCGCCTTAACCCGGCTGACTCAACCAGCCAATGGAATTTCTCCTCCCAAAATCAACCAGATGTGGTAGTCATAAATCTTCTACAAAACGATTCTTGGCTAACCACTAACAAACAACACCCCGAGTTTAAGCGCGTATTTGGCACCGAACCGCCCACCGAGGAAGCCATTATTTTGGCTTACCAGAACTTTGTTAAGAGCATCCGGGGGCATTATCCGCAGGCCCACATCATCTGCGCAATGGGTAATATGAACATTACGCGCCCCGGTTCGGTGTGGCCGGTCTACGTGCAACAGGCGGTGGCGGGTTTGCAAGACCAGAAAGTGTACACACACATTATGCCGTACAAAAATACCCGCGGCCACCCAACCTTGGCCGAGCAGCAAACTATGGCCCAAAGCCTTATTACCTTTATTGAAACTAAAATCGGCTGGTAAAAAACGGACGGTGCGCACCAAATGCGTACTTTTGCCCCATGAACGAGCTGCTGCACGAAGGCAAGACTTTTGAGAACATAGCGTACGCGGGCAAAGAAATTACCGGCCGCGAGTTTGAGGATTGCGTCTTTAAGAATTGTGATTTTTCTGGCGCCATTCTCTCGCACAATCAATTTACGGATTGCACTTTTGATACCTGCAACCTGAGCACCGCCGTTTTGCAGAGCACGCGGCTGCGGGGCATTGCCTTTCAAAACTGCAAAGTGATGGGCGTAGATTTTAGCCAGGGTCATGATTTTTTGTTCTCGGTTTCCTTTGCAGACTGCAATTTAGATTACACCTACTTCGGGAAGAAGAACCTGAAGAAAACAGTGTTTAAAAACTGCTCCATCAAAGAAGCCAACTTCTCAGACGCCAATTTAGCCGAAGCCGTCTTTTTGGATTGTGACCTCAGCGGAACAGTTTTTGACCGCACCAACCTAGAAAAAGCCAATTTTTTGACCGCCTTTAATTACGCTCTGGACCCCGAGAAAAATCGCATAAAAAAGGCAAAGTTTTCGGCGGCGGGCGCTTTGGGCTTGTTGGCAAAGTATGATCTAATCATAAAATAAGGAAAAGGCTGCCGGGTGCCCCGATGGAAAAGAACTAAAAATATCTGTTTTTGTCCTATTTTAGCAAAAACACCCCTAAAACAACCATGCTTTCTGCCGCCACGCTAACTTTTCGTCAACAGGTTTACCAGTTTAATCCGCTGCAACCCGTCGTTATTTCTTTGCCATTGGCGCCGGGCGCCGATGGTCCTAATTGCTTTTGGGCAGAACCCGTGCAGGCGGAGACTATTGTCGTCGGCAGTTTTGTGGGCAGCGTGGCTCAGGGCGGGTCTACAAATTATCAGCGCCTGCACCTTACTCCGCACGGCAACGGCACCCACACCGAGTGCTACGGCCACATTTCTCCTGACCCAGCCGCCACTTTAGACCAATGCTTGCAACGGTTTATGTTTGCCGCGCAACTAGTTTCCGTGGCACCCCAAGAACAAGAAAATGGCGATTTTATAGTTTTAGCTGCCGATGTTATTGCCCAACTAACTCCAAATCAGTTGCCCGAGGCCTTGATTTTGCGCACTTTGCCTAACCTAGGAGACAAGCGCACCAGAAGATATTCTGGCACCAATCCGCCGTACTTAGAAGCGGCGCTGGCTAAGTTTCTGGCAGATGAGGGCGTGGAGCATTTGCTGTTAGACTTGCCGTCGGTAGACCGCGAGGAAGACGGCGGCGCTTTGCTGGCCCACCACGCGTTTTGGCAATATCCGGCCAACATCCGGAAACAAGCCACCATCACCGAAATGATTTTTGTCCCCAACCACCTCCCCGACGGCCTGTACTTGTTGCACCACCAAATTACCAACTTGGTCTTAGATGCTAGCCCCAGTCATCCGGTACTCTACGCGCTCACGCCCGTGCCAGACGCTAACTATGCTGAGTAGTTTTCCAATTGTAGAATTGCCTCATTAATAATGTAAAAAGCTGTTTTAGGCCTGTTTTTGGAAAAATAGGCCTAAAACAGCTTTTACGAAGACGTACTCCTGCGGAATGGCCGGACTTATAGGCAGTAAGGGTAGCGTGCTCTAGGATATTGGATTTTTTACAGGCATTCGTTTTTGGCTTTACCTGTATAGATACTAATTCTACATAAGTTATATATCATAAAAGTGTGCTAAAAGGCACTAATAAGCTGATTATTAAAACAATTCGAAATAAGGTACGCCTTTAGTTGCCAATCAGAGAAAATAGCCTAATTTTTGTACTTCCTGGCACTAGCTTCAGACCTTTTGGGATGTCCTTGTGAGATGCTTGGAATTTATGGCTTTTATACCATACTTGGTAACTCTCTGCATCAGTCCAATAGGTTAAAAGCAATATTTCGTTAGGATTATCCTGCGGAGACATTACCTCCAGCTTTTGGAAGCCGGGTGCGTTATCTACTAAATGAGACCGGTTTTTAAAAGCTTCTTTTACTTCTGGGGCCACATCATTGGCAATGGTAAAGGTACTCATGGCAATAAACATACGTGACTTATATTTAGTAAAAACTAGTTCTCTATAACGGAGATACGTATTATAAACACTTTTGTGACTCGTTCCTGCTACCTTATTAGTAGCTATTGTAATAGAGCAAATCAATTAAGGGCTTATTTTTAATTTTGGATTTGTAAGCGAAAAGGGTCAGAGCACTGGGTTCTGCCAAAGCAGTTTTGAGTTTCATAGCAGATCTACGAGGGTGATAAAAAAGCGAAGGCAAAGCCTTACTTAAACTTTAGCAGTGCAAAGGCAAGATTTGAACAAGCTCTTATTAAGCAAATAACATGCAGAATTACCCAGATCAGCAAATAAACCTATCTAATTGTGACGCAGAACCTATCCACTTGATTGGGTGCGTGCAGGCGCATGGTTTTTTATTAGTAGTAAACCAATTAACGCTTGTTGTTGAGTAAGTTAGCCAAAATACTGCTGAGTTCTTATCTGTGCCGCATCAAGAACTGCTGGGCTCGTCTCTTTTATCACTTTTATCAGAGCCAGAGGCTGAAATTACGCTCCGGAGCCTGTTGCACGGCGGGCCTCAGAACCCTAGGATTTTGACGCTGCTAGAAAAACAGTTTGTAAGCTTTTGCCATGTTTCAGGAAATGAATTAGTGCTGGAGTGTGAACCGTACCTCCCTTACTCAGACCAAGAAAAGTTAGCCCATACCAATATATTAGCCCAATTGCATCCGCGTCTTGGCGCTTTGCGCGAGTTGGGTGCGGCGGCAGATGTCGTGGCGGAAACTATGCTGGAAGTGCTGCAGTATGACCGCGTAAACGTCATCAGGTTTGATGCTGATTGGAACTCAGAAGTGCTTGGAGAAAGCCGTACCAGCCGGTTGTGTTCTTTTGTGGGGCATTTTTTCCCGGCATCAGACATTCCGCTTCCGGCCCGTGAACTGCTCAGACAAAAACACGTGCGGCAAATTGCCAATGTAGATGCCCCGGCTGTTGGCATTACGCCGTATCTTAACCCTACTACAGGGCAACCCACCAACATTCTGCAGGCAGAACTCCGGAATCCCTCAGAAATGCATTTAGAATACATTCGGAACACGGGTGTGGCCGCTACTATTTCGTTCTCCATTATTGTGAAAGGCCAGCTTTGGGGGGTAATTACCTGCCATCACCAAAACCCTGCTTTTGCGGATGTGTGGAAACGCCAACTCTGCGATTTAATAGCAAAAAGTTTTGCGAACATAGTGGCCTCCATCCAGGAAATACAGGATAGTGAGCAATTTATTCATTTTAAGCAGGTAGAGCAGATTTTGGTGGCTCGCTTAAGTAAAAGTAAAGAGGTTAAGGATGTGCTGCTGGAGCAGGAGCCAGGCGTTTTAGATCTGACAGATGGCAGCGGCGTAGCTTTACAACTAGACGGTACTTTAACTACGGCAGGGCAAACGCCTTCTGAAGAACAATTGCAGGAGCTTATGCGCTGGATTTCTGAGCAGGAGTCTAAAAAAGTGTACTATACCCAGCAATTATCAAAAGAATACCCGGCGGCGGCAGCTTTTCAAGAGGTGGCTTCTGGTCTTCTGGCCGTAGAGATTTCCAGATATTCCCAAGAGTATTTGCTCTTCTTTAAGCCAGAAATTAAGGAAACCCGTATTTGGGCCGGTAACCCAGAAAAGCCATTGCTCACGAGTAGGCAGCGTTTCCATCCTCGGAAATCTTTTGAGCAGTGGAAGGAAATAGTAAAAGGGAAATCGCTATCCTGGACATTGAATGAACTGGAGATTTCTCAACTTCTGGTAAAAGACCTGATTGCCATCCGGCTCCGGAACCAGGCAGAGAAGCTTAAAGTACTGAATCAGGAGCTAAAGGGCACGGCCGAGTTATTGCAAGCAAATAATCAGCAACTGAAAGAGTTTGCCTCGGTTATGTCGCATAACCTGCGCTCTCCATTGGCTAACATTGAAGGCTTTTATCAGATATATTCTCGTAGTCCTACCCCAGAGACAGCGGCGTTTTCCTTAACTCATATTAAACAGGTGACGGTGAATATGTTCAAGACCATTGAGGACCTGCACGTTATTCTGCGCGCGCAATTGATAGAGGATTTGCCAACTGAATTTTTCTCCCTGACAGATGTCATAGAAAAGGAAAAACAGAACCTGGAGGTAACCCTGCTGAAGACTGGTGCTGAGATTAAAGAAGAATTATTGGTGCCCGCCATTACCGCCCCTCGCGTTTATCTGGAAAGTATTCTCCACAACTTTATCTCCAATGCCTTAAAATACCGGTCGCCGGACCGGAGCCCGGAAATCTTAATCAGGACCTGGTTAAAGCAAGGGTTGATGCATTTGTCTATTACAGATAACGGTTTAGGAATGGATCTGGAGCGAGTGGGCAGGAACTTATTTGGCATGTATAAAACTTTTCATAAGCATGAACATGCTAAAGGTTTAGGATTGTACCTGACCAAATTGCAGGTGAAAGCATTAGGTGGTGCTATTTCAGTTATGAGTGCTCCTAACCAAGGCACCACGTTCACCCTGGTTTTTAAAGATAATCCCCAATTCTCTTTTGCCAACAGCACTACATTCAAAGAGTTTTCTGATAACTAAAAGCACGATTATACAAGTGAAAATGTGAAGAAGAATGTTGTTCGCTAAAAATTTTAGAGCCTTACATCATCGCTAAAAAGACAAACGCTAGTTCCTACAATGGCTGTTAAGAACAAAGATTGCCTTATTAATAATGCAAAAAGCTGTTTTAGGCCTGTTTTTGCAAAAACAGGCCTAAAACAGGACCATGGTTTTACTGGCCTTGCAGCGTAACCATTACCGTGCGCTTGCCGCCGTGGTTGCGGTGCTCGCAGAGGTAAATGCCCTGCCACGTGCCTAAATTAAATTGCCCTTTGGTGATGGGCACGGTAACCGATGCGCCCAGCAAAGAGGCTTTAATGTGCGCAGGCATATCGTCAGCGCCTTCTAACGTGTGGCGGTAATAAGGTGCATTTTCTGGCACGGCGCGGTTGAAATGCTGCTCAAAATCATGGCGCACGGTAGAGTCTGCGTTCTCGTTAATAGAAAGGCTGGCCGAGGTGTGCTGAATAAAAACGTGCGCCAAACCCACTTCAATTTCCTCTAGTTCCGGCAGTTGCGCCTCCAGCAAATCTGTGATTAAATGAAAACCGCGCGCAACGGCCGGCAACCGGATGGATTTCTGAAACCACTTCATATCACTTACGTATCAAAACCGAATTATTTGGACAGGAAATAAAATTGCTCAGCGCATTGAAAACCAGCAGATTTTCTGGCTAATCATCGCCGAGGGCGCAAACAAATGCTACATCGGCGGAGCCGCTAATCAAGCACTTCTACCGCGCCTATGTCTGGTTTAGTTTCATCGCGCGCTTTGTCTTCAAAATCTACCGTGGTAATGCCGGGCAAGGGTCTGGCGGCTCCATTGGCGGGCGAAAGCTTGATAATTTGGAAATCAAACAGGGGCGCATCCCTAAATTTGGGGTCTTCATTTACCTGGTTGTGCAGGCCCGCCGACTTAAATTCTTCGGCATAGGCTTTGGTCTTGAGAAACGAATACGTAATGTCAATGGTAGAGCCCAGGGTTTGCGGTTCAAACTCCAGTTCGTCTTCTTGGCGGCCCCATAAAATACTGTTCACCACTTTTACGTGATATGGCTGGTTGCGGACCTGCGTGTCGTTCATGCGCAGTTCTTGGTAGAAAATGACCGAGGGGGTGGTTCTAATAAAATCATTACTGTAATTGGCCAGCGTGCTGTAGTAAATGTTGTATCGGCCGCCGCCCACGCCGGCCAGCGCGTATTGGCCGCAGTTGGTAATAATGGTGTTGATAAGGTCTACGTTGCCGCCCAAACTAAAAACCCCGGCTTGCAGCATGTTTCGGATTAAGACGTTTTGCAGGGTTACCTTCGGGATGTTATTTCCCTCGGCCTTGAGCAAAATACCGTTTACCGCGTTTTTAATATCGGTGTACCGAAGCTGGTTGTTGCGGCTGCTGGGCCCAAACTCAATGCCTTGCCATTGCGCAGCCGCGTTTCTATACCGTTCTTCTTGCCGAATCTGCTGAAAGCCTACCCGTTTTTCATGCTCGCCTTCTACTATCAACGTGCCCAAAACTTTCAGTTTGGCGGTATTTTGCAGGTACACTTGCGCGCCCTTCCGGATGGTGAGGGTGCAGTTTACGGGCACGGTTACAGAGTCATAAATAACGTGGGCTTTGTCTATATCCCAGATTTCGGTGCAGCCGGTGGTGTAGCCGTTGCGGTAGAAATACGCGTTTTGCCCATAGGCCGTCAGGTTTACTTGCTGCTGGTTACCGTTGGTCACAAACAGAATGGAGTCGTTGATTAGAAAGGGCTGGCCTGCGGCCGATGGCGTAATGGTAACTTTTACCAGCACCAGCAGACTGTCTTTCCCGCGCAGTTCCAGGTTGTTTAGCTGCGGCCCTGGCTTGCCGTTTACCATCACCTCAAACGCCGATGCGCCCAGTCCGGCTACTTTAATTTCCGTTATCCGGATGGCCTTTGAGTTGGGGTTGTACACTTTCAGGCGCTTGGTAATGCTGCCGGTTTGGGTAAAAACGGTGTCAAAGGTTACGGTGTCGGTGTCAAATTGCAGAAGCGCGCCGGGGTTGGGCGTTACTATTTCATCGCGCGGCGCGCAAGAACTAATTGCCCACGCTGCCAGGCACACCAAGGCCAGACTTTTTAGCCACGTTTGCAGTAGATTTTTGATGCGGAAATGGGGCATTTTGGGTTGATTGATAAGGGGTGTTGCTGTTGTTCTTAATGCAGGTGTTTTAATAATCTTTCTGGATTTTGTCTGCTGTCCCAAATGGTGAGAATATGGACAGCATCATTTACTTCTTCATAAAAAATTTGGTAGTAGCTAACCACTTTGCTTCTAACGTTCTTAAATGAGGTTGGCGTACCTATGTGCGGATAATGGGCTATTAAGAGAGCCGCATTCTGAAAAAGCTGATTTAGCTTTATGCTATAATGCTTGCTTTTATTACGCTCTATCCAATACTGTAATATTCTTTTGCGGTCGGATTGGGCTTTGCGTGACCAAACTATTTGCTTAACCATCCCTCAATTTCCTTGCTGGCCTGTTCGTTTGTTAGAAATTGTCCATTTTGTATATCTTTCTGACCTTGTTGAATGGCTTGCTTTTGCTCTTCTGACAACCTGATTACTTGCATATCTTTCTCTTCCAATTCAAGCAGGCGGAAGACTTCACCTAGTAATTCAGGGTTTTCAATGTGAATAATCTTATCTATCAATCTTTCCTTAAGTTCTAAAGTAGACATGGCAGTTTGGTTTTCTTAAAGATAAAGATACGAAATTAACCTTTATCCTGTTTTAGGCCTCTTTTTCCAAAAACACCCCTAAAACGCAACAAAAAACGCAGCTGGTTAGCTGCGTTTTAGGGTAAGTTGTTTTCTGCTATCCTTGGTCGCCATCTTGCAGGCGGGTGGAGTTTTCGGCAATTCTGAGCTGCTCCACAAACTCGTCTATGTTGCCGTCTACCACGTTGGGCAGGTTGTACACCGTGAGTCCAATCCGGTGATCTGTAACGCGGCCTTGCGGGTAGTTGTAGGTTCTAATCTTGTCAGAGCGGTCACCGCTGCCAACCATGCTTTTGCGGGCAGCGCCCTCTATTTCGTTTTTCTTGGCCAATTCAATCTCGTAAATGCGCGAGCGCAGCACCGAAAGCGCTTTATCAAAGTTCTTAAGTTGCGATTTCTGGTCTTGGCACTGGGCCACAATACCCGTCGGGATGTGGGTTAACCGCACCGCCGAGTACGTGGTGTTCACCGACTGACCGCCCGGGCCGGAAGACATAAACAGGTCTTTCCGGATATCGTTCATACTCAGGTCAATGTCCAATTCCTCCACTTCCGGCATTACCACTACAGACGCAACTGAGGTGTGAATACGGCCGGCGGTTTCGGTGGCGGGTACGCGTTGTACGCGGTGCACGCCAGATTCAAACTTAAGCTTGCCGTACACGTCATCTCCTCTAATGCCAGCAATTACTTCTTTGTAGCCGCCGGCGGTGCCTTCCATTACGTCCATTACTTCTACCTTCCAGCCTTGCTTCTCAGCAAAACGGGTGTACATGCGGTACAGGTCTCCGGCAAAAAGTGAGGCTTCATCGCCACCGGCGCCAGCCCTTATTTCTATGATAATGTCTTTGCTGTCATCGGGGTCTTTGGGGATGAGCATTTCCTTAATGCGTTCCTCCATTTCATAGCGCTGGGGCACTAATTCGTCCAGCTCTTCTTTAGCCATCTCCCGGAAATCCTCGTCTTTCTCGGTAGAGATGACGGTTTTGGTATGTTCAATGTTGCTCAGCAACAGTTTGTAGCGCTCGTACTCGGCCACTATCTTTTCCAGCTCCTTGAACTCTTTGTTCAGGGATTTGTATTTTTTAAGGTCGCTGGCCACATCTGGCTGAATGAGGGCCTCGTTTACTTCCTCAAACCGCCGCTTTATCGCCTCCAGTTTATCTAACATCTTCTGGTTTACTTAATTCAGGGCGCAAAGATACGCAATTCTCAGCGTATTTACGGGCGTCTGTTTTAGGCCTGTTTTTTAAAAAACAGGCCTAAAACAGAAAGTGAATTGGCCTTCTTAAGGAAAATATTGTACCCAAAGCGGACTATCTGACCTTAACTTCTCCTGTGCCGCTGCCCAACTGGCCTTGGCTGGTCAGGCCTTCTACCACGGCACGGTACGTTGCCGTGCCATCTGCGGCGTAAAAGGAGAGAGTGGCTTGCCCGATGGCGTTTGTTTTGATGGTGGGGTTCCAGTAAAGGGTGGTTCGCCAATCTGGGGTATGCAGTTGCGAGGGTTTGTCATACATGGGCTGGTAGAACTGGCGGACCGTCTGGAAAGTAGGGCCTTTGTAGATGGCTATTCCCCTAAGGTGGGCTTTTGAAGGCACAGAATACATTTTCCCGCGTTTTGAATAACGGAAATTACCCCATTTACCCCAGATGAGCCATAAATGGCAGATGGTGCGCCGGGCATTAGCACATCAATCCGCTCTACATCTATTTCAGAAATTGTTTCTACACCACTGGCATCGGTGGCGGTGCCATCTACCAGAAACAAAGGCTCATTGGAAAGTCCTGCGCCGGCTTCGGCCCCCATGTTTAAAGAGGATGCCCCGCGCAAAATATACTCTCCGCC
>JBBSSO010000024.1:0-11479 GCA_038241905.1 Cytophagales bacterium
GGGCCAGAATACGCGCAATCGCGCCACAACATTGGGTTTATGGTGTTAGATTTTCTGGCGAAAAAACACGGCGTTTCTTTTGATACCGGCCGGCATTCGTTTGTGGCTGGGTTTAAACACAAAGGCAAGCATTTTACCTTGGTAAAACCCACCACGTTCATGAACCTTAGCGGGAAAGCCGTGGCGCACTGGCTAAGCACCTTAAAAATTCCGGCCGAGCAAATGTTGGTGATCACCGATGACCTAGCCCTCCCCTATGCCAAGCTCCGGATGCGGGCCAAAGGCAGCGCGGGCGGCCACAACGGCCTCAAACACATTGAGCAAACGCTGGGCAGCAATGAATACCCTCGGCTCCGGTTTGGCGTTGATTCTCAGTTCTCCAAAGGCCGGCAGGTAGATTATGTTTTGAGTCCTTTTTCTGATGATGAAAATATTGACCTCTCTACCCACTTAGAGAAAGCCGCCGAAATGAGCGTTTCTTTCGGGGCCATCGGGCTAGAAAGAACCATGAATTTCTTTAATAAGTAAGGCGCTTCTTTTGGTGTTTTAGGCCTGTTTTTGGAAAAACAGGCCTAAAACACCAAAAAAAAAGCTCTCCTCCCCGTCTTCCTTTCTGTGCCATCGCGTAGCGCACCTTTAAAAAACTGGGAGCGCTTTTTAGGCGGTTGAGGGCGCATCTTGTTCAGAACCTCGCCAATTTTTAGGCAGAAATCCTTGCCATGAATCGGATTTTTTTGCTGTACCGCAACGCTTTTGGCGGCCTTTCGCAAGAGGCTTGGTTTCTGGCGGGCGTTATGTTTGTAAACCGCAGCGGCGCCATGGTGGTGCCGTTTTTGAGCGTGTATTTAACCGAATCGCTGGGTTTTACGCTGAAAGAAGCTGGTCTGCTGCTGAGTACGTTTGGGTTGGGCTCCATGTGCGGCACGTTTTTGGGCGGCTGGCTTACCGATAAAATCGGTCATTTTAAAGTGCAACTGGGCAGCTTAATATTTGGCGGGGCCTGGTTTTTTGTGATGTTGCCCTTGCAGCGCTTTGAGTTATTTGCGGGCGGTATTTTTGTCCTTAGCCTGCTGACCGAGTGCCTGCGCCCGGCCAACGCCTCGTCGGTGAGTTCGTACGCCCGGCCCGAGAACGTGACCCGCGCCTTTTCTTTAAACCGGATGGCCATTAACCTGGGCTTTTCCATAGGTCCGGCGCTGGGCGGGGTAATGGCATCGGTTTCTTACCAATGGCTTTTTATAGCCGATGGCTTCACGTGCCTAGGCGCGGGTGTGCTGTTTTACTTCTACTTCCGGCACCGGAAAACCAATGCTCCGGCCACTCCTATTGTCCACCAAACGCCGGTAACTGCGGCCGCACCCCGGCATCCGTACCGCGACTGGCTTTTTATCTTGTTTGTGCTGTTGTGCTGCGGCTACGCGGTGGCTTTTTTCCAGTTTTTCACCACCATGCCCTTGTATTGGCGACAGATATACCAACTGTCTGAGCTGGAGATCGGCGCTTTGCTGGCGTTCAATGGGCTGGTGGTTTTTACGCTGGAGATGGTCATTGTCTACCTCATAGGCGAAAGGCACGCGGCTTGGAAAATGATTGTGCTGGGCCTTGTGTTGCTGGCGATGGCCTTTTTAGCCCTTACTTTATTCCAGGGCTTTTGGGTTTTGGTACTGTCCGTGTTTCTAATGAGTCTTTCTGAAATTATGGCGATGCCGTTTATGAGTACGCTCACCGTGCAGCGTTCCGGCCCCGCCAACCGAGGGGCGTACATGGGTTTGTACAGCCTTTCTTATTCGGCGGCCCACGTGTTGGGGCCTTACTTGGGCACCACCACCATCGCCAATTACGGGTTTAATGCGCTTTGGTGGGGACTTGCGGCGGCCTGTTTGGTAACCGGAGCCGGGTTTTATGTGGTAGTAAAAAGAATGTAAACCCGCCACTTTTGCATCGGCCCAACGGGCCAAAAAGAGCTTGTTTATAAAACTTTATTGTTCCGATAAAATTTAAAATCTGCGGCCCCAGTATTTATATTTCTGTTTTACGGCTGTTTTTTAAAAAACAGCCGTAAAACAGAAGCATCTTCACTAAAAGATGGCGCGGCTTTCGCTCCTTTTCAGCATCTTGCTTTCTCTATTTGTTCGCTATGAAAACTCTCACACTCCTTCTTTCCGGACTGGGCCTAACCTTGGCCGCCTGTACTTCCGTTAAACCAAGCGCACCCACGCCCGCAACTATGGTCTACGTAGGCACCTACGCCCAACCCGATGCCGAGAGCATCTTCGGATTTAATCTGAACGAAGAAACCGGCCAACTCACCCCTGAATTTGGCCTGAAAGCGGGCGAGAATCCGTCTTTTCTGGCGCTTAACGATAGCCGAACGCGCTTATACGCGGCCAATGAAACCCAAGAATACCGCGGCATGAAAACGGGTTTTATCAGCGCTTTTTCCATTGACCAGAAAACCGGTCACCTCACCAAACTCAACGAAGAACCCAGCCTGGGCGGGTCGCCGTGCTACCTTTCCATCGATCATAAAAACAACGTGGTTTTGGTGGCCAATTACGGTGGTGGCAACGTGGCAGCTAATTTACTGAAGCCCGATGGCAGCTTAGGCAAAACTACTGGCGCCGTACCGCACCAAGGGAAGGGAACCAAAAAGCAGCAAGATGGTCCGCATGCCCACTGCATTTTGCCGGATCCCGCTAATAAATTTGCGTTGGCCGTTGATTTGGGCATTGACCAAGTGTTGGTTTACCCGCTAGAAGCCCAGCAGAAATCGTTAGCTAACCCCAAAGTGGCGTACCAAACCGAGAAAGGCGCGGGTCCGCGGCACCTCGCTTTTCACCCCAACCAGAAATACGCTTACCTGATTAATGAACTGAATTCTACGCTCGTGGCCCTAACCTACAACCCAGCGGACGGCACGTTTACCGAAAACCACACGGTTTCTACCTTGCCCGCCGGTTTTAGCGGAGAAAGTTTTTCTGGCGATGTGCACGTTTCAAAAGATGGCAAGTTTGTGTACGGCTCTAACCGCGGGCACAACAGCATTGTGGTTTTTGCCATTGATAAGGCTTCTAACCGCTTAACGCTGGTGCAGCACGTGCCTACAGAAGGCAATTGGCCGCGCAATTTTGGGTTCTCGCCCAGTGGTAAAATTATGCTGGTGGCCAACCAAAAATCCAATAACCTGACCTCCTTTAAAGTAGACGCTAAAACCGGCATGCTCACGTTCACCGGCCACACTACGCCGGTTTCAAAACCCGTGTTTGTGCAGGCAGTTCCGCGCTTCGGCAAATAAGGTATTCCTGTTTTCGGCCTGTTTTCTGAAAAACAGGCCGAAAACAGGTATCAGCTCTACCTTACCAACCCAGTATGAAAGCAATCGTGATTTCAGAACCCGATGATCCGGAGGTGCTGCAGGTGCAAGACCGGCCCAAGCCCCAGCTTGAGGCCCATCAGGTAATGCTAATGGTACGCGCCGCCGGTATTAACCGCTCCGATGTGGCGCAACGCCAGGGAAAATACCCTGCCCCGCCCGACGCCCCCGCCGATATTCCGGGCCTGGAAGTGGCAGGCACCGTGGCCGAGGTTGGCCGGGATGTGACCCAGTGGAAAACCGGCGACGCCGTCTGCGCCCTGCTGCCCGGTGGCGGCTACGCCGAATATGCCGCGGTAGACGCCCGCCACTGCCTGCCGGTACCCACCGGCTGGAGCTTTGCAGAAGCCGCCTCGCTGCCCGAGACTGTTTTCACGGTCTGGCACAATGTGTTCCAGCGCGGCCACCTGCAAGCCGGTGAAACCTTTCTGGTGCACGGCGGAAGCAGCGGCATTGGCATTACGGCCATTCAGCTGGGCAAGGCCCTTGGGGCCCGGGTTTTCGCCACCGCCGGTAGCCCCCAGAAATGCCAGGCCTGCCAAGACCTGGGGGCCGAGCGCTGCATCAACTACAAAACCCAAGACTTTGAGAAAATACTAAAGACCCAAGGCGTAGACGTGATCCTGGACATGGTGGGCGGCGATTACATTGAAAAGAACCTGAACCTATTGAAACCGGACGGGCGACTGGTGTTTATTAACGCCATGGAAGGCGCCCAGGGGAAATTCAATGTAAAGCACGTCATGCAAAAACGCCTCACTATTACCGGCAGCACCCTCCGCCCCCGCTCTGCCGACTTCAAAGCAGGCCTGGCTTCGGAAATAGAAAAGCACGTGTGGCCCTTGCTGGAAGAAGGAAAATTCAAGCCAGTCATCTATAAAACCTTTGCCTTGGCAGATGCCTATAAGGCGCACCAACTCATGGAAAGCAGTTCCCACATTGGCAAGATTGTGCTGGAAGAGGGGTAAAGTTTTCAAGTATGCAGGCCTATTCTCATTGGACTAAAATCCTTACTTTTAAATTCAACCAGCGGCATGAAAAAATTTCTCCAAAAATACACGGGTTTCCTGCGGACGTTAAAGGGTGTCTAAGTAATTAATAACCTGCTGCACCTGGACCAACTAAAGCACAACAAATCCCTGTACCGCAGATTCTGGGTCAAGAAACCAATATTTGCTTCTATTTCCAGTACTGATTTTGAGGGACTCCCTCCCCAGCCTGCTCCTTGGCTTGACCAACCCACTGCCCAAAACCAGCTGCTTCACCACCCTGAGCTTTCCACATTCCTGGACCAGCTGCAGGAAAAACTGGTGGCCTGGCCCACGCAGGGGCACCTTATCTTAGAAAAGTTCTTTTCTGAGCAGGAGGTTGATAGCATTAACCATGAGATTGAGCAGATGCTGCAAACCAAGCAGGTAGACTTCAACTACACCAATCGTAAAATCATGTTTGCCTTTCGGCAATCTAAGGTAATAGGCAACGTGGTATTTGCGCCGCGCCTTCAGAAGATTCTGTTAGGCCAGAAGGTCATTCCGTTCCAAACTATTAATTTCCTAAAGGGAAGCGAACAGAAAGCCCATTCTGACACCATCCACATGACTACCTTTCCGCTTTGGTACCTCATTACCGTCTGGATTGCTTTGGAAGACATAACCCCGGAAAACGGCACGCTGTTTTATTACCTGGGTAGCCATACCCTGCCCTACGTACTCAACCCCCAGTTTGACAATGGCGGCTCGGCCCTCCGCATTGGCGATGATGCCTACCAAAACTATGAGCGGCGCATAGGTGAGGTCATTGAGGAGAATAACCTTTCCCAAAAGATATTCTACGCCAAAAAAGGCGATGCATTTGTCTGGCACGCCAACCTGCTGCATGGCGGTTGCCCTATTATAATCCCGGCTTCCACCCGCAAGAGCATGGTCATCCATTATTATGCCCAGGAAGCCATCTGTTACCACGAAATCACGCAGCGCCCCTCGCTCTGCCCCCAAGATCTGCAGCACTTGTTCAGCCTCCGGGACGAAGATTGATGTTGGTTATTCGAGTTTTAGAGCTTGTTAAATAGCAGGCATGGCACTTCCGTTGAGGCGCAAGTTTAACCTTTAGTAACGAAATGCAAAAGCCTTTCAAATACAGGTGGGTTTTTCATTCTGTTTTTAACTTACTTTCTGAAAAGCAGGTCAAAAACTGTCTGTTTTCAATAGACATTATTAGGATAATTTTTCAGTCAATTCTAAACGCGATATTTTCATAATGAAATTGTCGAAATAATGTCTAATAGCTCAGATCTGAAAAGGCAAATCTTACAAGCATAAGCCCAAGTAAAACAAGAATAGGTGCCTGAAACCAAGCACCTATTCTTGTTTAATTAAATTAAGGGAAAGAGAAAACTTATGTCTCCCGATAGCGCCTATTTCTGACCCTAGCGCGGGCATACTATAACCGTACATGAGTAAAGAATTAATGGAGGTAACAATAGAGAATGTGCTTAAAGAAGCATAGAATTCACTGGAGGAGCCAAAGCACCTTAAGCCCATTTTGCACTGATGATTTACAAAATCGATTAGTTACCATTCTTACCCAAGTATAATTTTTACCAAAGCATTACTCAAGGTAATAAATAACGATCCAGATTTAAGCATTTAATATTTACTGCAAAATTACAGTTCTCGCATTCATTCCTTTTAAAGGTAGCAATGCCCAAAACTTCGCCTTTTGAATTCATTACAGGTGAACCGCTACTTCCAGGCGATATTGCTGCATCAAACTGAATGATATCGTCTTGCTTGTCTATTTTCCTTAATGCTGAAACTACCCCTTTAGTAAACGACCGTTCTAATCCATTTGGGTTACCTATTACAAGTACTTCACTTGCTCTTCTTGGTGATTTTGCAGCGAGCCTAAGGTATTTGAATCCTGAGCTAGTTGGAACAACTTTAAAAATCACATAGTCTAATTCTGGCTTCGCCTCCACAACTTCATTCACTTCTAGTTGTATGCCGTTTGCCAATGTTATCATAACCCGACTTGACCCTTTAAAAACATGATAATTACTAACCGCAAGTCCAGCGTTTGATACAAAAAAGCCAGTACCTTGGTTTCCTGTGTTTGTTTCAATTAAGAATACTGCAGGCTCAAGTTGGTCTACGAGATCACTCAAGTCTACAGGCGCTTGTATTGTTCCTGCCCAAACGGGTTCGGAAGTAAGTTCTGGATTTCTATTATTGTTCTTTAGTGCAATTCCTTGTCTACTATAGGCCTGAAATGCTTCAAGGCTATCATAATCTATAGCGGTATTGCAATAAGCCAATTGCTTTGATAGTATTTCTGAATTAATGCTTTGTCCATCTTCACCTAAAATATAGGACACTATTTTACTTCCTGGCTCCAAGGATTCTGGATAATTCTTTGAATCAAAGACTAGCTTTACCCGCATATTTTTTAGGTTAGCCTTCATCCAAACGATACCCTCATTTGTTGGTGTAATACCAAGTGCTGAAACACTAATTCCACTGCTTAATATTAAATGGCCTTCTTCATTAACATCCTTAATAATATGATATCGGTCTTCAAAATCAGGAGAACATGATTGTAAAAGCAAGATGGAAACTAAAATCACAAGTGCTGTGCGGTTCATGCTATTGAGAACTAATTTTACCCACTTTGGGAATAATTTGTATTAAAAATCTTTGATTTTTCCATTCATCCATATAATTGCTTTTATCAGCATTTACGCGCCCAACTCCGCCAAACCCATTACCCGCTATTACAAGTTCTACTACATCATGGTAATGAGGCGAATCAAAATCTACTATCCCTCTTTCTTTCCAAAAATCATACAAAGCCTTAGCCCTCTGATAACTAAGAATATAATTCCAGTTCTCATTATCTGTATAAGCATAATTATCAAACTCAGGATGATATGGATCTTTATATAAATTAGATGCGCTGCCTACAATAGCTAGAATATATGAGACTTCTTTCAGTTTGGGATCATGTGCTTTTTCAATACTAAGTGAATCTATAATGGATTTGAGCCTTTTACCCGTCTGCTCCAAATAGACTACATCCGATTGGTCCATAAGTGTCTGGCTTGGTTTGCTTAAGTTCCATTTTCCTCCCACAAATCTTATATCTCTAGCTAAAGTGTACCTCCTAAACTCCGGCTCATATTTGAAAAGCGTAGAGTCTCGCATCATTCTGGCTAGAGATGCTTCTATTCTATTTATCAAATCCAGTTGCTCTGCTTTTGCCTGGTACTTATCCTTCTCTTCAATTAACTTTTCTTTTTCATCAATAAATAGTTTATAGCTTACGACAAACATTACCAGCATTATTAAAAATAATGCTGTCATAAGATCAACATATGATGGCCAGAAGAAGTCTTTGCTTTGTTTCACTGCAATTAAATAATCTATTTAGCTAAACCTTTTCCATTAGACAAAGGATTTTTTTTAACATTTATCATACGCTCGAACCAACTTGGACGCGAAACAACATCAACTAATATTTTTGTTGTTAAATCTAAGCGCTTTATGACCTCAGAATTTGAATTCAGATTTCCCTCAAGTCTATCAAGAACATGAGCTATCTTTTTAGCCTGCGTTTCCTGAATTTTATTTAGGGCTTCTTGTTGTTCAGGTAGATTTTGGAAGGGATGAAGGAACTCAATTATTTTCTGATAAATATTATCATCGTGAAGATTTTTGAAATGCGCTCGCCACTTCTCATAGGCCTCCTGGCTGTCTGCTTCAAATTGGCTTTCATTTCTTTCTAGCATTAAATGCAAATTGTGTCCTGCCTCCTGAGCACTTTGCTGCATTCCTAAACTTACATCGTTTAATAGCTTATTGTGCTGGGTAAAAAACTGGACCCATTCCCTGAGGGTGTCGTCATGCTTTTGAAGGTATGTGGGAACAGCAATAACTGCTTCTTCGAGGGAACTAAGTCTACCTAGCATCTCTGATATGATATCTACAGAATTTGTTGCTTCCTCCAAACTGGCATTTAAGGTTTCCTGATACCCAAGAAACTTTTCGAAATGGTGAGCACTTTGATCTACCCGATCCCAAACCTTTATTGAGGCATTCGCTAATTTTGTGATACCAATATCTTCAACCTTCTGCAGAAAATCTTTCTGTACTGCAATATTCTGGGTTAATTGCCCTATAAGCGGGACGAATTTCGCAATCTGTTGAAAAAAGTCATTTTGAATTTTGCCAAAGAAATCTTGATTGAAAGTATCTAGAACAGCTTTCAAACTACTCATACTTGTCTGCATATCTGAATTTAGCCTTGGCAAGAGGGAAGTACGGAGAAAAGTATAGTAAGCGTTTTTGAACTCATTACGTTGAGCCTTAGCATTTTTAAGTAGATGATTTCCCCAAAGAGTAAATAATAGCCCAAAGAAAGATCCAATCATTGCAATTAAAATTCCAAACAGAAATTTTCCAAGATCTTCGCTTTTAATTGTGGATGTATCTGAAGCTGAAATCATTGAGCCAATGCCTAGTATCGCACCTGCAAAAGTACCTAATAGCCCTAGGTAAAGAGGGGTAGCAATTTGCGCCTGAACTTTTTCATCAATTGAATCAACAGTGCTTTCTGAAATGTCTTTTAACAATCCTAAGTCAGCTGCAGCACCTTTATTATTTTGCAAATACTTATTTGTGTCTGTAAGAATTTGAGTAAACTCTTTTGAATAACCTCTATTGCGGATTAATTCGTATTTAATTCCTAATACATCTGTAGTATATGTTCCTAATTTAGATGGGTCGGGAAAGACTTGACCTAGTGCATTAATTGCTTTCCAATTTTGTACAAAAATGTAAATTTGACAAATTACTAGGCCTCCTATAATTAAAAATTCTATGCTTTCCATAATATTTGTGCTATTGCAACTCTAACCGAGCTTTCGATTTCCTTACCCAATTACCATTCTCCAATAGCAAGGTGCCTTTTCCTGCACTTTTAATTTTACTAAAACCACGACTTGGCAAAGTGTATTCGAAAAATTGATCTAGTTGAGTGATACTAGTGTTAATAATGTGAGTCTGGTCAGCATATGGACTAAATTCAAACTCAGCCCGATTTGGATTTCTCGGATCAATAGTGAGCATAACTGCAGCTGCCCCTGAATATGTACAGTAAACCTTACTTGGCTCTATAAAAGGATCCTCCGCTGCAGGGGCATATAATGTTTTTGAGATCTCCTTTTTTGGAGCTGGCTTAGATTCGTGGCCTACATCTAACGGTTGCTGTATGGAGAATTCACTCAGACTTGACCTTTGAGTAACATTTTCAACAGAATCTGCAGCTTTTTCTCCCGAATATAAATTTTTATCGTTTTGGGTCCTTAATTCATTTGTAAGCCCTTTAAACTTTTCCTCTATTAATTCTTTATCTCTTTTTAACTTATTAATATCATTCTTTAAACTGCTTAATTCTTTATCTCTTCTATCAATCCTTTCGTTCAAATATTTTTGATTTCTCTTCCATCCAAGCCTTCCTAAACTTACTCCAAAAAACAGCCCTAGTAATAAACCTCCTAATGAGAATAGGTAGGGATGCGACTCAATTATGTTTAATTTAGGAATCTTTTTAGCCGGTCCATGATCGGGATTTGCGCCTTGATTAGGCACCGGTTTAGCTCCAGTTTTAGGGGGTGATTGGCTCGCCAAACCTTTTATATAAGAAAGCATTTCAATGAATTCTTCAGTATCCACACTTTGTGAATACCTTCCATTTAAGGTTTCTTCAATAGCATAAGCAACCTCTTCAGCGGATGAAGAAAAAAATGACTTGCCTAGTTTATCACCAACCTTATTATACACTGTATTAATCCCAGCAGGATCTCCATCTGTATCTCCTTTCTTTACAGATTCAATAAAAGCATCAACACCAGTAGAATCAAGGCTTGGCATTTGTGTAGTTTTTTTAGCTTGGTGCTTCCATTTCCAAACAGCCATGTGATATAGCATTCTAGCTTGGGTAGCATCTTTGCTATTATTGGTATTTATGGCTGCCGTGGATTCCTGATTTGAAGGTTTCTGAATCTTTAAGGATATGGCACTAGTCGATAAAAAGCAACCGCAAAGGATTATCAGAAGAATTACATATCTAACCATTATATCCCAGAAGTAATAGGTGAAGCCGCTTGTTGATACAATTCCTTAGAAAGCTGATATAGCGAGTTCTTAAATGGCAAGAAAAAGAGTGATTCAGGAATAGGTTGACCATCTGGAAGGGTACTAGCATATTGCTCAAGGCACATATTGAATGAATCTGCTAATTCACTTTCCATAAATTGGAGTACTTGTCCAGGTATATTCTGTATGCCCAAGTTTTCTTGCTGTGAGGCAACAACTGGATCTTGTAGCAATATCCGCAAGCAATTTCGGACATTATTTAATACTGATGCTTTTACCTGCTCTGTAACTTGGCTAGGAAGAAGTTGGGCAATTTCTTGGGCATCTTTTTTCCCTGTACCAATTGGACGTATAATCAAATTCGGGCCATCTAACCCTTCTTCGGTTAAGCCAGTATGGCCACCAGCTAGTACTCCACCGTTAGCGGTGGTTTGCTTGGGGTCCTCAGCCAAAATAATTTTAAAATTAGCTGGGGGCTCTTGTCCTGAAACCTGTTTTAAAATTGCACGAGACAAATTTTCTATTGATTTCATATTAGGGCCAGCGCTTAATAAACGCACATACAATGAGCCTCGACCTGTAAAGCACAAGAAGCGGGGCATGGCATGATCACCAAGAGCCATTAATTGTCCTACATGATAAACCAAGGCGCCGAAGTGCAGGTAGAGCAATACCCGAAGATGTTTAGCCCTGGAAAGTCTATCTCCAAAGCCTAATTTGTCTTCGTTTGCAAACAATATGCTAGCGATATCTTCAGATGAAAACGATGGATTTTCAAGGGCAGCCTTTAAATATGGTGGTCTATTGTGTTCACTTCTTACATTCAAGGAACAAATGCACCTTTAAGGCAGGCAATAGTCCCCTATATTTTTCATGAGGAAGAGGCACCTAAATGCCCCTTCCCATGAATGGATAAATGTTCTATATTGCCTTCCGACCAAAGTTGCCAATATGA
>JBBSSO010000025.1:0-11264 GCA_038241905.1 Cytophagales bacterium
GTCAGGCGAGTACGTAATGTTTAGCGTTACATCCGTGCTCCTAAAAGCCGAAAATTTATTTTGCGGTTCTTTATCAAGTGGCTTGGCTATTTCAAAGGCCGGAATGTAATTCGCGTGGCGCAAAGTGAACCGCTGCCGGAAGGCTGGGAACCATTCGCGCTCAGCCCAAAGTTGAACCCTCTCTTGCTGGTAGGGGAAATTTAAACTACCCCATCGGAACGCAGAGAAAAAAATACTGCTCACCTGAGAATTGTTCAGGTCCATAGCTGCTGGCCCTACATCTTGAAGGTAACTGGCGCCCCACTCGGTCCATTGCTGCCGATTTGCTACGTACCGAACATTTAATAAATTTTTAAAATTCTTATCGCGGGTGCCGTAGGCTGCGTAGCCGTTCAAAATCCAATTAGGATGAAAAAACTCCGTAGTTCTCCCGCCAAATTGAAAGCGATGGCCTTCCACATTATTATAGACATAGGTGCCAAAAACCGGTCCCCATTCAAACTTATCGTTTAGCGGCAAATGACCTTCCACAAAAACCCGAATTAACTTCACCGCGCTTTGAATTTCCGGAAGCTTATTAATTTTCTGGATATTTTCTATCCGCTTTACCTCAGCAGGAGAAAACTCTGTGGGCCTAATTTCTTGCCAATAGGATGCACTGTATTCCAGCGCCGAATCAGCGATGGTATAAGACTGGGTATAAAACGCATCAGGTTTTGGCTCACCTAAAACTAAATCGGTATATGTGGTGATGGTTTCCACAAACAACCTCACATCGGTACCTGGCAAGCCCGATATTTGGAATTTTCGTTTGCTAGAAAGCGGCAGCAAAGTAGGCTTGTTGTTATCCCAGGACTGCACAATCTGCAAATCGGATATAAAATTGAGGCGTACCTGGGGGTTCATTATAAGCTCCACTCGGCGCAGGGAAAACGTGCCATCCGCAATCCACATTAATCCAGAAAAGGTAAGGTCTTGCGGGCGCTTCGGAAGTATGTTAAGCTTGTACACCTTTCCGCTGGCCGTTTCTACGCTGTCTAGTAAATCATAATCATAGTAAGCAGACCATTGGTCAGAGATAGGGCTGACAAAATCTTTGTCAAACATGCGGAGGTAATTCTGATTCAGAGAAAAATGCTCGGCCTGAGCGTTGAGCAATTGGGCCATTTGTGCCTCTTTTTCTATGCCCACCCCTGTTATTTGACTCGCCTTTAAGACTTCCTTGGTGCGGTCTGGGTTGTTGGTAAAATAGGTTTCTTTTACCGTTTCTGACTGAAAAATAGGCAGAGAGGCCGTCCGTCGAGATCCATTATTTAGCACCAAGCTGTCTAAAAATGGAGCATATCGCTTAGAAAAGCCTTTCTTTTTATCGGTGATATCACGTTCCAAAATACTGGCTTTCAGCAACGTGTAAGTATCAAATTGAATAGATGGTTGATTTTTGGGTAAAAACTGTTCTTTGTTTAAGGCGGCGGCTCTAACAATTTTAAACGCAGGGTTTTCGCGGGGTCTTACTACAATTTCTTGAATAGCGTAGCTTTGCCGCTTTAGAGCAATATTGCCGCTCTTTTGAAGGGCTGAAATTGTTTGGGTAAGGGGTTCATAACCAAGCAATAGAAAAGTGACGGAGTCATGAAGGGCATATTTAACCAATTCATATTTTCCTTGCTCATCCGTAAAAACCGGTACTTTGGCTAAGTACGCATGCACGGTAACGTAATCTAATGGTTTTTGGGTTTCTGCATCCGTTACTTTACCAGAAATAATTGGATGCTTTTGCGCCAAACTAGGCGCCAATCCTGTAAAAAGAAATAGAAGGGTAAAAATTATTCTCACTTAGCTTTAGTTTTTATCACGAAAACAACCGGTTCTATTTGCCTTTTACTGGGAACAACTTTCATACTGAATAACAAAAATACATTCCCTTTTTGGCCCAACAAATAAAAAAAACCTTTTAGATTTCTCGGTTGTCAATTAATTCTAGCAAGCGTGCCATGCTGTTTTAGGCCTATTTTCCGAAAAACAGGCCTAAAACAGAACATACCCTACTGTCTAGCATTTCCCTATATAAAGAAACAAAAAATCAGCATGCCAATATAGGCAATTCATTATATAATAACGAGAAACAATTCCACTTTCGTGCGAATACAATTAGCTATGCGATTTATCGTGAAATGGAAAATCGGGACTTTATCTATCCTGTATAGATAAAATCAAAAAAGCTGTTTTAGGCCTGTTTTTCAAAAAACAGGCCTAAAACAGCTTTAAAAAATAGGAATACAATAATCTTTCAGGGTAGAAATAATCAGGTTTTAAGATGCCCGCACTTTTAAAACATCATGCAACAGAATTTTGCATTTACGGCTTATTTCCAAGTCTTCGGCAGTCATTAATTTCTGATCCATGGCTTTTTGCAGCGTGGCAACACATTCTGTATTTAAATCAGCATCACGCTGCACACGGGCCAAATCATAGTAATACAAAAGTTTAGAGGGATCAAGCGCGATGGCTTTGGATAGTGCATCTAAAGATTGTTGGTTGGAGATGACCGGAAACGTAGTCTGCATAAATATCTTGCCCGCAGCCTTTTCTGCCAATGAAAGATTAGCGACTTTATAAGACCACCTGCCTAATAAATGCCAAGCGCCAGCGTGGTTATAATTGTGAACCAATGCTTTATCTACATAAACCTTAATCTCGGCCAAATATTTAATTCTCTCGGTTAAAGAACCGGTCTGGCATAAGTACCCATAAGATAATGCTACGGCATACAGGGCATCAGCATTTGAATTATCTAAATTAACGGCCCGTTGGGCGAAGTCAAGCCCTTTCTGGTAATAAGTATTTTTGCGGGTTTCATCTGCAAAACGATTTCCAATGCGTACACATAAAATGCTGGATTTGTAAAGCGCTTCTTGGTGGTTAGGATGCAGGCTTAGCAATTGGTCAAATTTCTCCAAAGCCTTGGCATCCTTATATTCTTTGAATAGCTGGTTGGCTTCCCACAATATCTTTTCTGAGCCTAATCCGCCTAAACTTTCGCTTTGGGCGGGATGGCTTATAAAAAGACCTAGCAAAAATACAGATAAAAGTAGATGACGCATTCTGCCCATTATATTCATAAAATGATGCTAAAGATAAGGTAATCTATAGAAAAAAATTGTAAAACCCTAGAAGAGATTGAGTTGCTTCTTTTCTATTTTAGGTTTTTCTTGTAAATCTTCGGTTTGTGTAGGTCCTACGGTAACTTCCTGGCTAGGTATTTCAGGATTAATAACCACCTCATTTTTATTTTCTACAAGATTAGATGGTTTGTTTTCTTTGCTTAAACTTATTTCATCTGCGCCCTTTGAACTACTTTTTGTACTGTTTTTAACTTTTACTTTTTCCTTAGCGGGAGCACCTTGCGTTTGAACAGATAAAATTTTATAATAATTCAATTTATTTCCCATTGCTCGCCATCCTTTCACATCAATAAAATCATTGAGCAAAAGAACCTCCGTTTCCTTTTCTGATTTTTTATCGCGCAGGAATTTTATTTCAGCTTTTGGTTCTGGGTGCAGCGTGGCCGCCAGTAATTTTGAGCTTTTCGTCTCTGGTATAAAAAGGAATTTTTTTCCTACCGTGCTGGTCTCAACCGTGAATCGCTTAACAAAGGTGGTTTTGGTTTCTCCTTCGGTGTAGATGGCAGAAACGACCAACTCTGCAGAAAATTTGTGGATGGCCTCTATCGCCAAAACATCATAGTGGTTGGTTAAATCAAAGGAAGTTAGCTCATAAGAACCGTCTTTGTAAATAACCAAAATGGTGTCATCTGTATTGAAGGAGCCCAAATAGCGGCCCCTGCTCTCGGTATTTAAGCGGCCAATTACTTCATCATAATAAATTTCCCGGCCGCCGCGAGTAGATTCGCCTAAAGCTTTTTGAACCACTTTTTTGATAGGCTGCTTTGTCACGATGTTGCCTTGAGAACCTTTCCCTTTTATAAGCAATTCCGCAAAATCAAAATCAAATTGTTTAACCCGCGCAGTGCTTGCAGGGCTTAAACTAAGGCTTACCAACTCTGACTCAGAATTGGGGTTTGCCGTGAGGTAAATAACTTTAGAGCCTTTCTCTCCTTTGGTTAAATCATATTCTTTGTCGCGGGTGATGGACGTAACGGCGAAGCGTTTGGCGTACGCAATATCGGTTTTGCCATCGGTGTACATCATGTTGTAGACCATGTGCTCGTCGTTCTTGTTATAAACGCCAACGTGCAGAATGTCTTTGCCCATAAAGTTTTTGTCGCTGATGCGAGAGACCATAAACTTACCGTCTTTCCGGATGGCGATAATGTCATCCATGTCAGAACAATCTGCTACAAATTCGTCTTTTTTAAGGCCATAGCCCACAAAACCATCTTTGCGGTTCACGTACAGTTTTTGGTTGGCCACCGCTACTTTCTGCGCCGATACTACTTCAAAAGTTTTTATTTGAGTTTTCCGCTCGCGACCTTTTCCGTATTTGGCTAGCAATCCTTCAAAATAACTAATGGCATACCTGGTTAGGTTTGCCAGGTTATCCTTAACCTCAGCCATTTCATCCTCCAGTTTCCGGATGAATTCATCTGCTTTGAAGGCATCGAACTTAGAAATACGCTTAATTCTTATTTCCGTCAGCCTTATAATATCTTCTTGGGTGACGGCCCGCCGGAGAAGAACCTTATGTGGATCCAAGCCTCTATCAATGGCCTCTAAAACGGCATCCCAGGTTTCACACTCTTCAATATCTCGGTAAATGCGGTTCTCTATAAATATTTTCTCTAACGAAGATTGGTGCCATTTGTCCTCCAATTCGCCCATCCTAATCTCTAGCTCGCGCTCTAATAACCGAGCGGTTTTAGCTGTAGACATGCGCAGCAACTCGTCTACATTTAGAAAACGAGGTTTGTCTTCAATAATAACGCAGGTATTGGGGGAAATAGAAATTTCACAGTCCGTAAATGCGTAGAGTGCGTCGATGGTTAAGTCGGGTGAAATTCCGGGCGGAATATGGACCTGCACCTCCACGGCGGCGGCGGTATTATCCACCACTTTTTTGATTTTAATCTTGTTGTTTTCGCTGGCTTTAACAATGGATTCCATTAAAGCAGTAGTGGTGGTGCCGTAGGGTACATCCCTGATTACCAACAAAGATTTGTCTACTTTTTCAATAGTTGCCCGTAACCGGATTTTGCCGCCTCGGGCCCCGCCGTTGTAGTTTGTAAAATCTGCCAGACCGCCCGTTGGGAAATCTGGCAACAGTTCAGTTCTTCGGTTTTTTAAGACATCAATAGACCCTTTAATTAACTCCCGGAAGTTATGAGGCATTATTTTGGTGGACAAACCAACGGCAATACCTTCAACTCCTTGCGCCAATAAAAGCGGAAATTTAACCGGCAACGTAACTGGTTCATTCTTGCGGCCGTCATAGCTCAGTTGCCACTTTGTGGTTTGAGCATTAAACACAACCTCCAGCGCAAATTTGGTTAGGCGAGCTTCAATGTAACGAGCAGCGGCGGCGCTATCACCAGTTCGCACATCGCCCCAGTTGCCTTGGGTTTCAATTAATAAATCTTTCTGACCCAAGTTCACCATGGCGTCGCCGATGGAGGCGTCACCGTGCGGATGGTACTGCATGGTTTGGCCAATCACGTTCGCCACTTTGTTAAACCGACCATCGTCCATTTCCTTCATGGCATGCATGATGCGGCGCTGCACGGGTTTAAAGCCGTCTTCTAAAGCAGGTACGGCCCGCTCTAAAATTACGTAAGAAGCGTAATCTAGAAACCAGTTCTGGTACAGGCCAGATACGGAGGTAATGTCATGGATTACCTCATCGGCCCCCAAACCCTCTCCTAGTTCCAAATTCGCCTCGCTCCCGCTTTCAATTTCATCGTTATGCATACTCTTCCGCTACTATGTCTTTCTCTATCTTAAGGTTTTCAATAATAAACTGCTGCCGTTCGGGTGTGTTTTTGCCCATAAAGTAAGACAACAGTTTTTGAATATTCTGCTCCGTTTTACCCATTATAACCGGCTCTAAGCGAATATTATCGCCAATAAATTTCCCAAATTCTTCCGGCGAAATTTCTCCTAAGCCTTTAAAACGGGTTATTTCTGGGTTCTTGCCCAACTTGCGAATGGCATTTTGCTTTTCTTGCTCATTGTAGCAGTATATGGTTTCTTTTTTGTTGCGAACCCTAAAAAGCGGTGTTTCCAAAATGTACAAATGCCCGTTTTTAACCAAATCAGGGAAAAACTGCAAGAAAAAAGTCATAAGCAGCAGCCGGATGTGCATGCCATCCACGTCTGCATCAGTGGCCACTACTACGCGGTTATAGCGTAGCCCTTCCAGCCCTTCTTCAATATTAAGGGCGTGCTGAAGTAAGTTAAATTCTTCATTTTCATACACCACCTTTTTCTTAAGCCCGAAACAGTTTAAGGGTTTTCCGCGCAAAGAAAATACTGCCTCTAACTCCACGTTTCTAGATTTGGTAATGGAGCCACTTGCAGAATCGCCTTCGGTAATAAACAAAGTGGTTAGACTTTCTTTCTCGCTGTCTTTACTTTCTCCAAAATGGAAGCGGCAGTCGCGCAATTTTTTATTGTGCAGATTGGCTTTCTTGGCGCGTTGGTTGGCCAGTTTTTTTATTCCGGCCATGTCTTTCCGCTCGCGCTCACTCTGCTCAATCCGGCGTTTCATGGCATCGGCAACTTCTTTGTTTCTGTGCAAATAGTTGTCGAGGTGTTCTTTTACAAAATCGATGATAAAGTTACGCACTGTCGGGCCATCGGGACCAATGTTTAGCGAACCGAGTTTGGTTTTAGTCTGGCTCTCAAAAACGGGCTCTTGCACCCGGATGGCAATGGCCCCCACAATAGAGCCTCGCACATCTGTGGCATCATAATCCTTCCCGAAAAACTCGCGCACGGTCTTAACTAAAGCTTCACGGAACGCCGCCAAGTGGGTACCGCCCTGGGTAGTGTATTGACCGTTCACGAAGGAATAATATTCTTCACCATAATCGTTGCCGTGGGTGATGGCAAACTCAATATCCTCCCCTTTTAGTTGGATAATGGGATACCGCATGGACTCTTCGTCAATTTTGCGGGCAAGCAAATCTTTTAGTCCGTTCTCAGACAAGTATTTCTGGCCATTGAAATGGATAGTGAGACCGGCGTTGAGGTACACGTAATTCCAAATCTGATTTTCGAGAAACTCCGGAATGAAATGGTAGTTTTTAAAAATAGCATCGTCTGGCACAAAAGTGGTGAGGGTGCCGTTCCGCTGGCTAGTTTCAGCAAGCGGTTCATCGTTTACCAACTGGCCGCGCTCAAATTCCGCCACTTTTGACTGACCATCGCGCACAGACTGTATTCTAAAGTGCGAAGACAGCGCGTTCACGGCCTTGGTTCCTACTCCGTTCAAGCCAACCGATTTCTGAAAAGCCCGGCTGTCATATTTACCGCCCGTATTAATTTTGCTTACGCAATCAATAACCTTCCCCAGAGGAATGCCCCGGCCATAGTCACGCACCACTACTTTAAGGTCAGAGATTTTTACTTCGATGGTTCTGCCATTCCCCATCATGTGTTCATCAATGGAGTTGTCAATAACCTCTTTTACAAGAATGTAAATCCCGTCATCGGGAGAGGAACCGTCGCCTAGTTTCCCGATGTACATGCCCGGCCGCAGCCGGATATGTTCACGCCAGTCAAGCGAACGGATACTGTCCTCGTCATAAGTTACATTTGTTACGTCGGCCATGGGGCAGGAATAGGTTTCTAAATGAAGCGAAAATGCGGCTGAGAGGTTAAATAAACTCACCAGCATTTACTAAGTTAATGGATTAACCTGAATGAGGGGGCAAAAATAAAGATTTAAAAGGCTTTCAAGCGTATGATAAACTAGCTGTTTTTCATTTATCTTGTAACCAAATACGCTCCTTTGCAGTTCATTCAGTAGCGACAGTTTAGCCTAAAATATTAGTTTTTAGACCTATAAACTCAAAAATACTAAATTTTTACTAACTGTCTTAGCAAAATAACTTTCTCCTTTTCCATGGAAATAAAATTACCTGCCTATTTCAAGTACACAGTCATACTGCTAGGAGTATTTTTGCTGCTGTATTTTTTAAACACGTTTAAAGCCGTACTTATTCCAGTTTGCTTTGCCGGTTTGTTCTCGCTGCTGCTTTTGCCTATGGTACAGTGGTTAGAGAAACGCATTCACAAAGTAGCTGCTATTTTAATATCCCTTTTTCTTATTATTATAGTACTGAGCTTATTAATCTGGTTTTTATCGGCGCAAATAGGCAGTTTTTCCTCTGAGTTAGATGAGATTACCGGAAAGATGTCTCTGCTCATTAATAAATTTCAACTTTACTTACAAGACACCTTTGGCATTAAACCCACCAACAGAAGTGATTTTATAGAAAAGGCGTTGGGCAACGTAACTCAAACCGGCTCAGCCATGTTAGGCAGCACCATTTCACTGACCACGGGCGCTTTTACCGTTTTAACCCTGGTTCCTATTTATGTTTTCTGCATGTTATATTATAGAGATCATCTCCGGAAGTTCATGTTTCAATTTGTGACGACTAATCGCCGGGGTAAAGTAATGGCTACCGTTGATGACATTCAACGGGTGGTTCAAGGGTACCTTTCAGGTTTGTTTATTGTCATCTTGATTGTGTCTATGTTGAACTCCATTGGCCTGTTAGTGATGGGCGTGAAATATGCCATTTTCTTTGGAGTTTTTGCTTCTTTTCTTAACATTATACCTTACATCGGCATTTTAATTGGAGCCATGGTTCCGGCGTTTTTTGTATTCATTAGTACCGGATCCATTGGCCAAGCCATGATTGTGGTGGGGATATTTGCTTTTGTGCAGTTCTTAGAAGGTAATTTTATTACGCCGTACATCGTGGGTTCTAAGGTAAGTATTAACCCGTTTGCTGCCATTTTAGCGTTAATAGTTGGCGGCGAAATTTGGGGGGCGTCCGGTATGATTTTAGCCATCCCGGTCATAGCTATCCTCAAAGTTCTTTTTGATGCGTATGAACCTCTGCGCCCGTTAGGTTATCTGCTCTGCGATATCAATGAAACACCCAAAGAAAACAAATACCTAAAACGAATTGTTAAGCTGCGGAAAAAGGAATAGCTGTTTTGGGCCTGTTTTTCGAAAAACAGGCCTAAAACCCGATAGCAACATTTTAGTGCCCTGTTTTTTATAGAACCTGTACCTTCAAATAGCAGTGCATGAAACGTTTTGACCAATTTTTGGGTTAATAACAGGGCGGTATTTGCCGCTCAAAAACCTTAAATTTAGCGCGTGTACGCCATCATAGATATTGAAACCACCGGCAGCCAACCCTCCGTTGACCGGATCACGGAAATTGCTATTTTCATTCATGACGGAAACCAGGTGGTGGATCAATTTGACACTTTGATTAATCCTGGGCGGCCAATTCCTTATTTTATTTCACAGCTAACGGGAATTACGGATGAGATGGTCCGCGATGCTCCCAGCTTCCATGAAGTAGCCAAGCAGATTGTGCAAATCACTGAAGGCAATGTTTTTGTGGCCCACAACGTGCGGTTTGACTATTCCTTCGTCAAAAAAGAATTTGCTGATTTAGGTTTTAATTTCCAGCGAAAAACATTGTGTACTGTTCGGCTGAGCCGGAAATTGATTCCGGGCCTTCCTTCTTACAGCCTTGGAAAACTCTGTCAGAGCGTGGGTATTCCACTGGAAATGCGCCATCGTGCCATCGGCGATGCCCAAGCCACATCCGTATTGTTTGACCGTTTACTCAAGATTGATTCCGATAAAGTAAACGCCGACCAAGAAGAGAAACCGAAAGAGAAATCTACCATCTCCAAAGAAATAAAAACCTCGCTTTTGCCGCCGGCTGTTAGTAGAGAAATGGTTGATGCTTTGCCTCTGGAGGCGGGCGTATATTATTTCCATGACGAGCACGGAGAGATTATTTATGTAGGCAAGAGCAGGAGCATCCGCAAGCGGATTATCCAGCACTTTAACATCGACTACAAAAGCAAAAAATCTATAGAATTTAAGAACAGAATTGCCAGCATTAGCTATGAGTTAACCGGCTCTGAACTGGTGGCTCTACTTTTTGAGTCTGATGAAATTAAAAAACGCAAACCGTTCTATAACCGAGCGCAGCGCCGGAGCGTTTTTCACTCGGGCATTTATGCGTACACAGACCAAGCCGGTTATTTGCGGCTGACCTACCAAAAGGCTAAAACCGAAATCGCGCCGATGCTGACCATGTCCAACCAGTTTCAGGCTAAAAACTTTTTATTCAGCCGGGTGGTCAAATTCAACCTATGTCAGAAAATGTGCGATTTGTACAAATCGCCGGGGCCGTGTTTTGATTACCAAGTGCATCAGTGTAAAGGGGCTTGCGTGGGCGCTGAGCTGCCGGAGGAATATAACAAACGCGTAACGGAGGCGATGGATGCCTTTAAATATGATTATGAAAGCTTCGCGATTGTAGGTCAAGGCCGAAATAAGGACGAGAAATCAGTGGTGTGCGTAGAAAACGGCAGTTACCTGGGCTTCGGGTATTTTGATGAAACGTTTATTGCTTCCGGCTTAGACGACTTTAAAGACGTCATTAAACCGTTTAATGACAACAAAGATACGCAACAAATAATCAGGGGCTACATGCGCAGCAAGCACGCTGATAAAATTTTAGTCTTTAAAAAAGACGCTGCTTAATACTATCTTTGAGTAAAAACATTTGAGCTGTTTTAGGCCTGTTTTTCGAAAAACAGGCCTAAAACAGCTCAAATGTTTTTAATGAAGCCGATGTCGTAAAAGCCAACCACTCGCTGAAAACTCATTGGCTTTGGGAGAATATTTTGATTTTTTCAGCATCCGGTGTTTGGGATATTCATTTCCGTCTTCTTCGTCCATCACCTTTATTTTTTTGCCTTTTAGGTTCCAACCATCCTGTATAATCAATTGGTCAGTTCCTTCGCCGCCGTGCCAAGTTATCTCCATGCGGTTTTTACCTTGCCCGCTCAACACCAATTGGTCAGCATTGTCTAACCCATATATCGCTAAAGACTTAGTTTCTGAAGGTATAAAATCGCGCTGATTGAGTAGCACTTTCCCAGTTTCTTTTTCGTTGGAAAAATGCTTGAGCAAAACATTCCCATCTGGCGCAAACGTGATTTCAAAAATGTCTTTTTCAGCGGTTCCAGCCAACTTTA
>JBBSSO010000026.1:0-11228 GCA_038241905.1 Cytophagales bacterium
AACCCATTGTGCAAAATTACCCCATGGATTACGAAGGTTTGCTTGCTCTGAAACCAGACGTAGTTTTTGCGCCAGACGGTATTATTTCTGCTGATGTTGTCCACCAGATTGAAAAATTGGGCATTCCGGTTTACTTCCAGAAATACGACAGCGTGGCAGACATTATCCGGGGCCTCCGCGACTTGGGCCGACTTTTGAACCGAGAAAGCCAGGCCAATGCCCTCGCAGATTCACTGCAAACGCAGCTAAATCAGCTGCTGGCTGACCAAACTGACCAGCAGAAGCCAGGCGTGTTAGGTATTATCTGGCCAGACCCTATTTACGTGTACGGTTCTAAATCTTTGTTCACAGATAAAATACGTTACGCCGGCGGACGGAATGTAGTACCTCAAGAACTGGCGCAAGAATCTCCGGCGCTCACGCGCGAATCTATTCTGCAATTAAACCCTGACGTTTTATTTGGCGGCACGCGGAAAGAAATGGACCAAAAGTTTTTTTTGCTTTATCCTGAATTAAAACGAATTAAAGCCTACCAACGCCAACAGATTTATCCGGTTACAGACAATTTAATATCGCGGCCCAGCCCGCGCGTGGTAGAAAGCATTCTTGAACTCAAAAAAGTATTACGGTGAACAAGACAGCCGTTTTTTTCTTTGCTGCGCTGGCTTTGCTCCTCCTAGTTTTTACGGTTGGCTTACACGTGGGCAGCCTACCTACTTCTTTCAGAACCATTTCAGAAGCCCTTTTCCGGTACAACCCGGAAGATATGACGCACTTTAGCATTGTTCATTTGCGGTTACCCCGCGTGCTGCTAGCGTTTTTAACCGGTGCTTCACTGGCATTTGCTGGTTATCTGATGCAGGCGTTGGTTAACAATGCGCTTGCCGATCCTTATTTGCTAGGAACGGCCTCGGGCGCATCTTTGGGAGCATCTTTAAGTATATTCTTTTTAACTGACCTTACCTTTCTGGGTTTGTACCTACCGCCATTTTTCGCGCTGGCGGGTTCCTTTGGGGTTACGTTGGTAGTGGTAATACTTGGCTCCCGGCGAGGCCAATTGATCCCGAGCCAGATGCTGCTGGTGGGCATCGCGTTGAGTTCTTTGCTGGTGGCCTTGGTGAGTTTACTTATGTTTTTATCTGACACGGACAGTCAACTTAAATCTGTGGTGTTCTGGAGCATGGGCAGTTTTGAAAAGGCTGCTTGGAGCAATTTAGGATATCCGGCATCGGCGATAGCCGTTTCCTTAATTCTTTTCTTTTTCCTGCATCGGCATTTAAACGTTTTGTTGCTGGGTGCTGACCGTGCTCAAACGCTGGGCGTTAACGTAAGGCTTATGCAGTGGATTATGCTGGTGACCGTTTCTGTCGTGACGGGTTTTGCGGTGGCTTTTTCTGGGCCGGTGGGCTTTGTGGGGCTGATGGTACCGCACATAGTGCGCGCCGTTTTGGGTACCGCCAACCGTTATAATTTATTTGCTACCGCGCTGGTGGGAGGCGTGTTTTTAGTTATCTGTGATTTGTTGGCGCGTTTAATTTATCCGCCAGCCGGTTTGCCAGTTGGTATTGTTACATCGTTCTTTGGTGTGCCTTTCTTCGTATATTTGCTGCGAAGAAAGAATTACCGATTTAATTGATGGTATACGTAAGCAGGTTAGAACATTTTAATGCGGCTCATAAGCTGCATAACCCCCAGTGGTCCATGGCCAAAAACATAGAAGTTTTTGGGCCTTGCGCCAACGTGAACTGGCACGGGCACAACTATGAACTTATTGTGACTGTGAAAGGCAAGCCCGACCCAGATACTGGCTTTGTGATTGATTTAAAGCAGTTGAGCATCTTGATCCGAGAGAATATTATTAAAAAAGTAGATCATAAAAACCTGAACGTAGACGTATCTTTTATGGAAGGCAAACTTGCCAGCACCGAGAACTTGGTTATCGAGTTTTGGCAAATTCTGAATCCTTTGATTACGCGCATATCCCAGGCCACGCTCCACAGCCTGAAACTTTATGAAACTCCGCGCAATTTTGTGGAGTATTTTGGAGAATAACCCTTTTGCAGTTGTCTGTGAACAGTAAAACAGGTATCCGTAAAGAAACAAAATGCGTTGCTTTCCGCTTGAGGGGGACGGTATGGTTTGTGGCTTAATTTATTGGTCCTATTTTTGGTAACTGTTGCGTGATACCTGTTTACAGCTACTAGATGAAATACTATATAATTGCCGGTGAGCGCTCCGGAGACCTGCATGCTTCTAACTTAATAAAGGAACTGCACTTGCAAGACCCAGACGCCCAAGTGCGGGGCTGGGGCGGCGACATGATGGAAGCCGCGGGCGCAGAGCTGGTAAAACATTACCGCGAAATGGCTTTTATGGGCTTTTTAGAAGCAGCCGTTAACCTTTTCAAAATCAGGCGCTTCCTGAAAGAATGCCAGAAAGATTTGTTGGCCTTTCAGCCCGATGTAGTTATTCTGGTAGATTACGCCGGCTTTAACATGCGCATTGCTAAGTTTGCCAAGAACCGGGGCTTAAAAGTCTTCTATTACATCTCGCCAAAGATTTGGGCTTGGAACCAGGGTCGCGTTCACAACATCAAAAAAGTGGTCGATAAAATGTTTGTGATAATGCCTTTTGAAAAGGAATTTTACGAGCGTTTCGACTATAAAACCGATTACGTCGGCAATCCGGTGTCAGATGCCATCGCTACGCACAAAGTCAACCATAACTTCCGGAAAGACAACGGCTTAGACGACCGCCCTATTATTGCTGTATTACCCGGCAGCCGGCAGCAGGAGATTGAGAGCATTCTCTATATTATGCTCAGCATTCTGCCTCCATTCCAAGATTATCAGTTTGTAGTGGCCGCCGTCAGTAATTTCTCCAAAGAATACTATGAGTATTTCAACCGAGAGCCCTTTATCAAAATAGTTTATGACCAAACGTATGACGTTCTGGCTCACGCCCAGGCCGCCTTGGTTACTTCTGGTACTGCAACCCTAGAAACGGCTCTTTTCAATGTGCCGCAGGTAGTTTGCTACCGCACCAGCAACATTTCTTACGTTATTGCCAAGGCTGTCATTAAAGTCAACCACATCTCTTTAGTGAATTTAATTGCCGATGAACGCATTGTGCCAGAACTGATTCAGGGCGATATGAACGCCCAAAATTTAGTACGTGAACTTAAAAACGTTTTAGAAAACCCTGAAGGTAGAGAAGCGCAGTTGGCCGGTTACGCCAAAGTAAAAAAGCTAATTGGAGATTTCAATACCTCACACACCGCGGCAAAATTAATGACTCAGTACCTACGCGAAGGCAAGTAACACCTACATTTTTCTCTGTTTTAGGCCTGTTTTTCAAAAATCAGGCCTAAAACAGAGAAGCCCTTTTCTACCTTTCTTTGTATTTGCTCAATCAAGATAAACCTGCTTCTTAGTTAAAAAAGCACCGAAACCTGCATCCGGCCGGTGTGAATGGTGCGGATGCCTTGGGGTTTACGGCCATCGTAATCTACGGTAATGCTTAAGCCGTTGCTCAGGCGTTGTTGCAAAGCTAAATTCCAAGTCAGGTTATTGCCGGGCCGGTAGCCGTTTAGCATTTCAAAGGCTACCGCCGATGCCAAAGAACCTGTATAGGCAATATTTATGTATTTCAATACGCCCGTTACCGTGCGTTTGCTTACTTGGCTAACTCTCACATCGGTTCCCAATTCATGAAACCGAGCGGTTTCAAAAGCATTTCTCAGGTTCTCTTTGTCCATAAACTGGTACGTAGCAGTGTACCGAATCACGGAATTGGGCTGGTACGAAAGTTCCGGCGCGGCTTCATACGTTTTAATCAGGAAATTCTTCGTTTCTAAATAATTAGACTTGCTCTCGCGTTCATTTTGCGTAAGATTTACCCGACTAGAAAAAACCTCCGTCAGGTTTACCCGAAACAGCACGTTTTGGGTGATGTTGTTCCGGATATCAGTACCGTTCACCAGCAAGATTTTCTGCAAGCCTTGTTGGTACGTCCACTCCAATCCGTATTTAGGATTACTTCGGTTAAAATAAAGCGTGTTGCGATAAGACCTAGAGAGAGAAAGCAACTGGGCATCTTCAAAGTCTAGGCTGAAGGGATTAAAACGGCTGCGCAGGCTTTCGTCAGTTGTTCTCTTGTCAATGGTTATAAACGATAGGGCCGAAAATTTAGACGCCATCCGTTTCAACCAAGCATCGCTACTTTGCCATCCGCGAGGCAAGCTGCTATTTAAACGGTACGTTAACCGGTTGGTAAAAGCCAGCACGTAATTATCAGAAGGAATAAAAAGCCGGATAAAATTGCGGCGGTACGGCGGGTCCGTGGGCTGCGATTCAAAAAATTCATTTAGGTCTTGGCGCCCGTCTTGGTTTAGGTCTTCAAAAAAATGAGTGCCTTGCCCCGGAATAGTTTCTACAAACTGGTAATCTCGTTTCTGTTCTCGGCCCGTGCCGATGGCGTAGCTCATTTCACTGCGCAAGTGCCGGTCTAAGAAATCGCTGGTCCAGTCAATTTTAGAAAGAACGGTAGTTTCTGGCAGGCTATCGCGGGCCTCTATGTTTCTAAACGTCACCAGCGCATTAATTTGGTGCCGATTTTGAATACGAGCTCGGGCGCTGAGGTGGAAAGTATTGGCTACTTGTTTGTTGCCTAATTGACCATTTTCTGGCCGGTAATCAATTCTTCTGCTATACTCAGCGCGGTACGCCACGGCTCCGGAGTCTGGACTTTGCAGGTAAAAAAGATGGTCGTCAAAATAATTGGCAGAACTTAAAAGCCGTTCTGTGGCACGCGAGACAACTTTGTTTTTATCAAACCGATACGCGTAGCCCGGCGTCAAAAACTTAGTCGGGTATTGTACGCGTACCTCGCCCCGCAACCAATCAGAGTTAGATTCTGCCAGTTGGTTGTTCATCTTAAACAAGTTAGCCCGTAATTCTAAACCCAAAACTTTCTGCGCCAACTCCAAGGTGTGCTGCGTTCCGTCAACTTCAGTGGGCCGGTACCGGCGGCTGAGGCGGTAATTCACAAAATGATGCGCATCTTTTACACCGCCTACGCCAAACGTAAAAATATGGTCTTCAATTCTAGGTTGCCGGGCAGACGTGGTATTGCTGGGATTGCTCCAGTCTCGGTCAAACTCTACATCGCGGTAGCGGTCTATGGGTACAAAATTAGGATCTGTGTATTCATAGGTCAGCGCGCTTTGCAACTTATAATCGCCTAAAAAAGAAATATTGCGGTCAGCGGTGGTATACCCTACCCGGATGGCCTTGCCTTGATCATCCTCAGAATCTAGGTCAGAGAATCTGTTTAAGTCGTTTTGTGAACCGCCCACTTCCACAAAGGCTTCGGTTTTTTCATTCATGCTCCAACTTCCGCCAAACGTCACCATTTGTTTTTTGATGGGCGTTGGCAACACCCGCACGGGTTCATACCGGCCTTGTGGTACGCCGCCCACCGGTTCTACCCACTGGAAAACCCGGCCGTTCACGGTATTATTTAACAAATTGTAGTTGCCTTGGTTTTGCCCAATCTCTGTAAAACTAACGGCGTAATTGGCTTTGGTTGAGTCTGTAGAATATTCAAAAATAGTAAAGGTGCCGCTTGTGGTTTCCACGTTTTTCCGCTCGTAAAGCACCTGGTTACGGTTAAACCGCACAGAATCACCGCTGGGGACTAAGGCCAGCGATGCGTTGTCGCCAATTTGAGACAGCAGGCGGCGGTCGTTTTTGTCTAAAGACAGCAAAAGCGGGTTGTTGGGGTTGTCTGCCTCGTTGTAATAGTTTCCGTAAACTCTAAACTTGCCCATATTCTGGTAATGGCTAGCGTGGACCACGGTGCGCGAGTAATTCAGGTCTGAATACTCAAAATCTACGCGAATGCGCGCGTTTCTGGTAATTACCCATTTGGGCGTAAACGTGACCTCTGCTTGGTTGTAGTCAATGACGTAATCATAATCAAAGCCGCGTTGCAGCAACTTTCCGTCTAGGTACACGCGTTCTGAATTGGCCAAAATAATGATAAAACGTTCGCCGTTGGGGCCGCGCAAACGGTAAGGGCCTTGCACACTTTCTATGGGTTGAACTACTTCGGACGCAAATTTACCTTTGGCCACCGATGCCGCAACAGACGAAGAACTTTCCCACCCGACTTTCCCTCTTTTTACCTCTAGCGCGCCGCCTTGCACGTTTTTGTAAAATTTCAGAAAGTGAGATTGCGGCCGGTTCCGCAAAACCACATCGCCGCCGGTTAAGGTCCACAGGCGGTGTTGCAGCGTAATAAAAACCCGGTCAAATTCTTGGAGCTGCTGCGTATTTCCTTCCGGCTGAAATGGAATATTCTGGTCTGTAATGGAGGCGGTAATGCTAATGTCTTCGGTTAATTTTCCTTCCAGTTGCAGGTTCAGCGCGGAATTGACAAAAACATTTTGGGTATTCCCCACAGAAACGCCGCGAGAAATGCTTCCTGTTTTATTTAGACCGGGAGTTTTAAACAGCTCCTCGCGCGCAGCTTGCGGCGCCACGTAATATTGTTTTTCAAACGATGTAGAATCCCAAGTGCGGATGTCTCGCTTAAATACAGAGGCTGTCAAATTAAAAGGCAACACCCGAAAGCAAACCAACACTGAGTCTGTTTTAGGCCTGTTTTTAGAAAAAGAGGCCGAAAACACCCCAGCAGAATCTACGCCTATTGAGTCAGGCACCTGTAACGTGCCCGCTGCTTTTGGCGGGCTTAAGTCAATGAACTCAAATTGATTGGTAGCGGCTCTGTACAAATACGCATAAGATTGCCGCACTTGGCGAGCATCATAAAACTCAAAACTACCTTCGGCGATGGTAAGCGAATCTAATTGAACTAGTCCTGCTTGAAGAGGCACCCAACGGCAGCGCCGGTTAGATAAACTCTGCGCCTGCGTAAGCTCCGTGCAGAAAATGCAGGCGAGCAGCAGAATTAGATACCAACCCCGTTTCATGACGGCAGCACGGGCAACTTCAAAAAGAAAGTGGTGCCTGTTTCTTCCTCGGTTTCAAACCAAATAGACCCGCCAAACGCTTCTACTCCTTTTTTAACCACGGCCAACCCAATGCCAGAACCGGTGTACTTGGTACTGAAATTAGGCAGGAAAATCTTAGGCTGTACGTCCTCCGGAATGCCAGCACCATTGTCTCGGATGCTGATAAGCACCCATTTATCGTCTCTTACTTCTACTTCAATAGAAACCTCAGGGGTTTTAGATGATGGCACTGCTTGCAAAGCATTTAACAACAGGTTGTTAAAAATTCGGACCAAGTGGTTTTCATCGGCAAGCACGGTAACAGGTTGCTCCGGAAAAAGGAGCTTGATGTAGTGTTGTTTGGGATTAAGGTGCAAATCGGCCGCTCGCTTGAGTAAACCAGTTACCTCTAAAGGCTCCATTTTCAGGTCTGGCATAGACGTAAAATTGGAGAAAGACGTAGCGATGTCGCTTAGTACGTCAATCTGGGTAATCATGGTGATGGAGATTTTATCAACCAATTCCTCTAAATTACTGCGTCCGTCCTTCATCGCCTTGCGGAGATACTGCAAGGAAAGTTTCATGGGGGTAAGCGGATTTTTAATTTCATGGGCCACTTGACGGGCCATTTCTTTCCAGGCAGCTTCTTTTTCCTTCAAGGCTAGCTCCTGTTTGCTTTCTTCCAGCTTCTGCAGCATGTGGTTGTATTCTTGCACCAGCAAACCAATTTCGTCAGAAGATTTATATACCAATTTTTCATTGCTACCAGTCAGAGTAGTCCGCTTTAGACGTTCAGTTAAAAGTTGCAAGGGTACCGTTAAAGCCCGCGTGGCTACATAGCCCAGCACCACAAACACCAAGAAAAAGATGGTGAAAATATTAAGAATGGTGGTAATTAACTGAATGAGTTTGGTATTCAAGTCTTTTTCAGAATCAAAAAAAGGAATTGCCAAATAACCCGTGGGCGCCTGATGAGGGCTAGAGCGCAAAGGCAAGTAAAGTGTATTGTAAGGCAAGGTGCCGGCTTGCTCCCTCAAAAGCATTCTATTTAAGCCTTGGTTTTTAAGCGCGCTGTACGCTTTGGGGTTTAACCTGGTAGAAATAACACCAGCCTCAAAAAGCGCAGGTTGGCTGGCAATTTGCAACTCGCCACTGGCATTGTACACATTTAACTCGGTCTGGGCTAAAACAGCCAACCTATTTACCCGTTGTACTAAAGAATCTGGCGCATCGGTTCCGGATCCAGACAATGTACTGTTCATCAAACTCTTCCGGATAAAATCTCCTTGGTCCGTATATCCTCTAATTAAATCTTCTCTATATGAATTGGTAACCAAACTACCGATGGTTAAACTGACCAGCACCAACGGAACCAAAACGCCCAGGTTTAGAAAAAGCTGAATTTTGGTACTGAAGGTAGACGTAATAGCCTGCACCAACTCACCCTTTGACAAAATTATCAAGACCAAAATTCCAAATAGAGCAAAGGTGTGCAGGATAAAAAGAAAAGAAAAATTAGACAGCCAAGACCCAAAACCATAAGCGGGCGTGCTAACCAAGGCCACCGTTCCGCTGCTGTTAGCAGTTGCTAAATGGTGATAACCAGCATGAGAAACGCCCTGGGTGTACAACATAGGTATATCAAACAACTGTGGCGAAAAATACTGACTGTACTCAAAAAGACCTTCAGTTTTTAGCCAACGGCTTTTTTTCCACAACGCATAACTTCCGGAGGGAATTGCATCTGGCTGGGTGCTTTTCTGCTCTACCAATAACGCAGGTAATACACTGTTAGGAGTCGTCAATTTGGGGCTCAATTCCAACATGATGGTCATCCATTGGAAAGCATTCAAGGGAACCTTTACTTCCTGCAAATACGTAAACCGGCCTGGCTCTAGTTCTGAGTGAACCAGCAACTGCCCTTTTTGGGTAGTCTTTTGCGCCCTTGGTAACCATTGGCCGGCGTACTGACGCAAGTTGGCAAGACTATCTTGCAAACTCAGAGACTCTCCGTTTACATCAAACATGCGCACCATCACAGAATAATTTTCCGTTAAATTCTGGAGATGGTACCGCCGGATTTTCTGTTCAATAAAATGAAGGTTTACCCAAGGACCCCGAAAAACATGGTTTAATATTTCATCTTTTTGGATCGAAACAGCAGCTTGGGCCAACAAATATTCTGTAATGGCGTCACGGTCTTTTAACAGTTGATTGGCCATGCGTTGCTTATCTTCGCGTAGCTGCACGGCATAGATATCATACAAAGCAGCGGCACCAAGGCTAGCACTCAAAATATTGAGCAAAAAAATACTGGAATAGATACCGGCCTTCTTTCCAAACCTGCGGTGAATCTGGTGCCAACCCAACAACCCCATCGCCACAAATAAAATGATCCAGCTACCACTGGGGGCGTCTCGCCAAAAACCGTAGCCCAGCGCAACCGCCACTACGGTTCCCCACAGCAGCAGCATAGTCCGCGAGCGCTCTAATTCAACGGGCAACCACGGTAAAATTAACCGCAACAGCCAACCTAAGGCTACCGTGTGTCCTACCATGACGGCATACAGCATTAACCGCTCGCCGGATATTTGAATGTTCTGGGTAATATCTAGGTTGAGTAGGGTGTTGGTAAAAAGGCTTCGGTAGAATTCATACCAACCAATTACTATTACCATTAGGGCGATGGCCAAGAGAAAGGAAATCATGACCTGTTTTCGGGCTGTTTTTCCAAAATCAGGCCGAAAACGCAACTTTTTACCTATCTGGTAAACCAAGTTGGCAACAATCAGCAGACACAGTTCATTTAAAATTAAATCTCCCAGGGATGGAGACCACCAAGACGACGCATATACCCGCGGGCTAAACAAATCAATATCCTGCATGCGGAGTGGGAATTGAAAAAGCAGCATAGTAGCGCGAGTACCAAGCAAACCCATAACCATCGCCCAAAAAGCCAGCGAATGGTGACCCAACGCTTGAAGCCGTTTGTAAAAGGAGATTAAAAATAACAGCCAACTCAGCAGAGCTGCGGTGAAAAGCCAGAAGGCCAGCTGGCTAGCGCTCTGCCATTTTCCTGGCTTTAGAATGGTGAGGGAAAATAAATAATTATTATCCTTATCCAAGATAGGAATTCCCCCAGAAGACTTCTCCAACTGAATAGCCGCTGCGTTGTCGGCAAAAACCGATGGATTAAGGCCGTTTTTAAGATAGGCATTGGTTATTCCAAACCGTTGTTCAAGCGGAACAACGGCGATTAGTGTGTACGTCGGCAGTACTTTTTGACGGATAATCAGAAACTTCCCGAATCGGTTCTCGACGGTTTGTACGTCATTCGGCAACAAATGCAGCTCAACTTCCGGGCGTAGCGTATGGTCTGACCAAAAGACTAATTGGCCGCGTTCATACACAAAAATGGGAAGAGTAGTGTTGGGTAAAACCTGAGAGAAGAAACTAGAATCAACGGGCAGGTGCTGGGCTACCTGATTTAATTCTTGGTGGGCAGTTTCAATCTTGGCATTCAGGCGTTGTGCTACTTCATATGCAAGTTGGCGCTCAGGGGTTTGCAGCAGGTCACGGTTGGCGCCAATCTGCAAAAAAACAGCCACCCCGCAAAAAAGCAGAGAAGTCAGTAATAAATAAAAAGTTATGGATTTATGAAACTTCAATACGGCCTGTTTTTCCGAATTTAGGCATAAAACAGTAAATGTGTCTATTCTTTCCCTTGGTTTCGGATAAAGCAGTTGGGATAAAATGAAACACTACCAAATAAATAAAGCATCAGCATACGGCCGTATCGAAATAAAATGGGAGTGGAAACCACAATTATGGTCGATACAACGGTTAAATATACCCAGGTGGGCGGGTCATTGGCCAAATGGTAGAGTGCTAAACCTCCAATCAATACAATAATAAAGGATAGGGCATAGCTCATGTACAAAGCACCCCAATAAAACCCTAATTCTACCTCATACCTAAACCCACAGACCGGGCATTTTTCTGGCATGCGGTCAAACTTGGTAATAGCATAGGCAGGATAACTAAATAAATCGCCTTGGTGACAACGCGGGCACTTAGAGCATATTTAAATTTGTCTTTTGCGCTACAAACAGGCATCAAAAGAACCTGTCATCGCCTTTTTCTCTCACCATAGCGCAGCTATGTTGCGGTAATGGCACACCCCGAATGCTTTCGGGGAAACGCTTCGTCAGAA
>JBBSSO010000027.1:0-11217 GCA_038241905.1 Cytophagales bacterium
AAGCGAGCTAAAACATAAGGTCCGTCAGTTTAGAGAAGAGAATCTTAACAGCCTAACCAACGAGCAGGTGAAAGCTGGTTTGGAAAGTAGGTTAACTTACCGCAAGCAGGAATTAGAGTTAGACGAAATGTACATGGACCGTTACTTGCGCATCATTTCTCCCCGGCAACTGGCCTTGCTATACCGTTCAGAACGCGAATTCACCAAGCTTTTGTTGGAACGACTGCACACCTCAAGAAAATAAAAGAACATTGAGTTTTAAATCAGAAACGGAGGCCACGGCTTCCTTTTCTGATTTAAAAGTCTGCGCAATCAAAACCTGTTTTAGGCCTGTTTTTGAAAAAACAGGCCTAAAACAGGTTTATGCCCCATTAGTTATCTTCTGTTTTGGCTCTTAAATGAGCCGATGGTATTCCTGTTTCTGCGTACCTTGCAGGTACATCTTTCACCTTTTTGTTATGCTGTCAGCGCGTCAGTTATTTCTGCAACATCAAGCCCAAACCACCGACTTTCCTCTGCTGTTAGAAATTGAAAGCGCTGAGGGCGTTTACATGTACGGACCAAGCGGAGAGCGCTACTTAGATTTAATTTCAGGCATTGGGGTGAGTAACGTAGGCCACCGTCACCCCAAAGTTCTAGCCGCTATTCAAGAGCAGCTAGGAAAATACCTGCATTTAATGGTTTACGGCGAACTGGTGCAGGCTCCGCCTGCCCGCCTGGCTCACGCTTTAGTACAGACCTTGCCTACCGGCTTGGACAATGTCTATTTTGTGGCATCGGGTAGCGAGGCCGTTGAAGGAGCCTGTAAACTTGCCAAACGTTATACCAAGCGCACTGAATTAATTGCCTTTGACAACGCATACCACGGCTCCACCCAGGGCGCTTTGTCTTTAAACGGTTCCGAGAATTTTAAACAAGCTTTTCGTCCGCTTCTTCCGGATGTGCGACACATCAGACACAACCATTTACCCGACCTGGACTTAATAACCCGCCGCACGGCTGCCGTTATTTTAGAAACCATACAGGGCGAAGCCGGCGTGCGCATTCCTTCCATAGAATACATGCAGCGCTTGCGCGCCAAATGTACTGAAATGGGCGCATTGTTAATCTTAGATGAAATTCAATGCGGTTTCGGGCGGACGGGTACATTTTGGGCTTTTGAGCAGTTTGGCGTAGTGCCAGATATCTTAACCTGCGCCAAAGGCATGGGCGGTGGCATGCCGATTGGAGCGTTTATTTCCAGTCAGGCCATCATGCACTCCTTCAAAAACGATCCCATGCTGGGCCACATTACTACGTTTGGCGGCCATCCGGTTTCCTGCGCGGCTTCTTTGGCTACCTTGCAAGTAATAATAGAGGAAAACTTGCTGGAACAAGTACCCGCCAAGGCGATGCGGTTCAAAGAAAAACTTCAACATCCGGCCATTAAAGAAATCCGGAACCAAGGCTTAATGATGGCTGTGGAATTTGAATCCTTCGCGATTTTAAAAGCCGTTATTGACAAAGCCATCCTGAAAGGGGTTTTAACGGATTGGTTTCTCTTCTGCGATCAATCCATGCGCATTGCTCCTCCCCTAACCATCAGCCTAGAAGAAATTGATGCGGCTTGTGATTTGGTTTTAGAGTCCATTGACGAAGTTTTTGCTCAGTAAAATTGCGAGAAATATTTAAGCAGTGGAAAAGTTTTCTCAAAGCTTATTGAGCCTTAAACTTTTACTAGGGTAACAAGTAAAGGACACGTCCTGGAAACCCGTTTAGAGGCTACTTTTTCCATTTTAGAGTAAAACTGACGCAGTTATATTTCCTTTTAAAAATATAGCTATATTCATTCTCTAATTTTTACATCCAAACCTTAAAATTTTTCTCACTAAGTTGCTTCTTCTTGCTCCTCTGATTTGCTAGAACAAAGCTTGCCAATCTTGACTGAGATTAATATTTTTTTACTCTGCGGGTAGGTTCGTGATTTTTTACTTTATTAGGAGAATATCCCCGCAACTGCCCCACGTATTAACACCAAGTTTCCCTTATGGAGATTGCCCTTGTTTTAGGTTTGCTTGTGATTGCCATTGGCTTGTTTGCATCAGAGAAACTCTCGGTTGATGTGGTCACGCTTATTTTGCTGATTGTTCTGACTATCACCAAAATAATTTCGCCAGAAGAAGCTTATGCCGGTTTCAGCAGTGATTTCATCATCATCTTGGCATCAATTTTTGTTATCAGTGCAGCCTTAGAAGACACGGGGGTTCTGGATTTTCTGGTCAATTGGATGATGCGGCACACCAGCCATCGGCCCTCAACTTTATTGCTTTTTATTATGGTGGTGCCAGGTATTGTGTCGGCTTTTATGAACAATACCACCGTTACGGCGCTGTTTGTAACGCCGGTGGTGGGAGTGGCCAAACGCATGAAAACCAGCAGTTCTAAATACCTGATACCGCTGGCTTACGCGTCTATTTTAGGCGGCACCTGTACGCTTATTGGTACCTCAACCAACGTGGCCGTGAGCGGGTACATGAGCAAAGCGGGGTATGAACCATTCGGTTTTTTTGAGTTCTCCGGCATCGGCTTAATTATTTTTGGAGTTGGCGTAACGTACATGATGACCATTGGGCGTTACATGCTGCCAGAAGGTTCTAGCGAAGGACTTACCTCTAAATACAACATCAAAAAATACCTAACGGAGATTCTGGTAGAAGAAGATTCGCCACTCATTGGGCAGATTGCTTTTGCTTCAGACTTATCTAAGATGAGTTTTAAGGTGCTCAATATTATTCGGAACAAAGAAAACTTTCTGCCCGATTACCGCACCCGCATCCGGGCAGGTGATATTTTACTGGTAGAAGGCGAAATGAACGACCTCATTAAAGTAAAGGAAACCAAGGGAATTCAGATTTTAGCCGATGTAATTGTAGAAGATGACTTGGTGGGCGGCGACATCCGCCTGGCGGAAATTTTGATTACCAGCAAGTCTGATCTCATGAAGCAGAGCATCCGGGAGATTGAGTTTCTGCGTCGTTTTGGGCTGGTGGTGTTGGCGGTTTCGCGTCAGGGAGAAACTATTAGAACCAAAATTGGCGATGTGCAACTGCAGCTGGGCGATTTGCTTTTGGTTCAAGGCTCGGCGGAGCGACTAGAATACTTAAAACTAAACCAGCATCTGGCGGTTTTAGATGAGTTTAAACCATTTCTATTTAAGGAGCGAAAAGGAATTTTAACCTTGAGTTTCTTTATTCTGGCCATTATTTTGGGCAGTACCGGCGTGTTGCCGCTGTCCATCAGCTTTATGGGCGCGGCTTTGCTTTCTGTTATTTTTAAATGCATTTCTACCGACCGCGCATACCAAGCCATTGACTGGCGTCTGCTAATTCTTATCGGCGGCATGACTGCTTTTGGGTTGGCCATGGAAAACACCGGGGCAGATAAATTCTTGGCAGATTTTATTGTAAACTTGCTACAACCGTATGGCGTTATTGTAATCTTGGCGGGTTTTATTGTGCTCACCGTCTTTCTTACTCAACCCATGTCTAATGCCGCGGCCGCGTTGGTGGTCTTGCCCATTGCGCTGCAAACCGCCATTCAGTTAGACGCCAACCCTAGAACTTTTGCTATTGCCATTATGCTGTCGGCGTCAGTTTCATTGATTACGCCTTTTGAGCCCTCTTGTATTTTGGTGTATGGGCCGGGCAAATACCGGTTTATGGATTTCCTGCGGATTGGCTCTGGTATTACGTTTATATTGGTGGCCATTATATTGTTTTTAGTTCCGGTATTCTGGCCGCTTTAATTTGCTGTTTTCGGCCTGTTTTTCCAAAAACAGGCCGGAAACCAAGGCCATAAATAAATTTCATCGTACAACCATTAGCACTTTAACTTTAAACTCATGAGCAGATTTCTTTGGTTGTTTCTACTTTGTACTTTGGGCTGCACGGCTAAACAAGAGCAGCCCGCCAAAGAGGGAAAATTGTTGCAAACCACCGCAGATTCAGTGAGCACCATTCCCCAAGACGGCACCGAAGTATTGAAACAAGAAACGCCTGTTGATAACTGAGACAACACCTAAAAGTAAAATAAAAATGACAAGAACTCTGCGGCATTTGCTACTGAGTTCTTGTCATTTTAAGGGTAAAAGTTGGCCCTTGGCCGATGGATTATTCTATTTTTAGCAATTGTAGGATGTCTTCTTTAATGGCTTCGCGGTCTAAACCATCTTTTACCCCATTAGATATTTTCTTAATCAAAATGCCCACTACTGATTCCCGGAAGCCCATTTTGGTAGCTAATTCCAGGCAAAAATCCATTTCAGAATCATCAATAATACCATCGGCCAACATCATTTCTACCAAATCATAAATCTGGTCAAAACGGTCGGTGTCGTTGTCGGGCATGACCAACTGAAGGTCGCCTATATCGGCTAAGAGAGCGCGCACATCTTGGGGCCTCATGCCTTTGCGTTCGCCAATAGAAATGATGTGCTCCATTTCAGCGGCATCTAAATGCCCGTCTATCTTAGCCAACGCGCCTAGGTTAATGATGTGGCTTTTTAAACGTTTGGATTCTTCGCTTTCAAATATTGAAAACATGATGGTATGGTTGGAGAACGTTAGAAAATCAATTTACTTACCTTAGAGCTTGTTTAAGTTTTGATTTTGCCGGCGAAAACAGGAAGCGAAAGGTTCTGACGAAGCGTTTTTTGAGCAACATAGCAGCGCTATGGTGCGAGAAAAAGGAGAAGTCAGGTTCTTTTGATGCCTATTTGTAGCGCAAAAGACAAATTTAAACATGCTCTTAGGCCTTTATTAATGCAACAAGAATACTTGCTAGCTCAGCTTGATGAGTTTACTTACGCAAAAAGCAAAAATTAGGCGCAGTGGTTTCTTAAAACTAATCATTTTTTGCGTATTTGCCCCATAAACATCGTATAAAAATGGATTCTCTCCTAATTTGAAACCTGAAATCCATTCGCTTAAGCAGCTATGGCAGGAGAGTTTAAGCGAAAAAGCTTGAGTTTGATGGGTTAATCGCGTACTTTGTGCCCGAGTATTTGTAGAGACATGAAAAAAATAGGTGTATTTACGTCCGGAGGAGATGCTCCGGGTATGAATGCTTGTATACGCGCGGTGGTTAGAACTGCAGTCTACCATAAGTTAGAAGTATACGGCATTGGCCGAGGGTATAATGGAATGATTCAGGGCGAGATTTACCGCCTTTTTTCTCATTCCGTCAGCAATACCATTCAAAAAGGAGGTACCATTCTTAAATCTGCCCGCAGCCCTGAGTTTGAGACTTCTGAAGGCCGCAAAAAGGCTTTTGATCAACTTACTAAGTTTGGCATAGAGGGTCTAATTGCCATTGGCGGCAACGGTACCTTCTGTGGCGCCAAGTTGTTTTACGAAGAATACGGCATTCCCATTATTGGAGCCCCCGGCACCATTGACAACGACCTTTTCGGGACCGATTATACCATTGGCTATGACACGGCCGTTAATACCGCTCTGGACGCTATTGACAAAATTAGAGACACGGCTGATAGCCACGAGCGTGTTTTCTTTATTGAGGTAATGGGCCGCGATTCTGGCTACATTGCCATGCCTTGCGCTATTGGCGGCGGCGCCGAAATGGTCTTAATTCCGGAAACAATTACGTCTATGACGGATGTAATTGAAACCCTGGAGAAAGGGTGGCGCCGGTCTAAAACCTCTTTTATAATAGTGGTTGCCGAAGGAGATGATGAAGGTGGTGCCACGCAAATTGCCGCCAAAGTAAAGGAGGCTTTGCCCCAGATGGATGCCAAAGTTACCATTATAGGCCACGTGCAACGCGGCGGCGCTCCCACTGCTGCCGACCGCCTGTTAGCCAGCCAAATGGGTTTAGCCGCGGTAGAAGGCTTAATGGCCGGACGGGCCAACGAGATGGTGGGTATCATTAATAGTGAAACTGTGTTCTCCCCGTTCCACGACACCATTACCAAACGCAAGCCCATCAGCCAGAGCTTCTTACGCTTAGTGGAAGTTTTAAGTAATTAGGCTCAACGTAATAAAAAGAGTGTCTGTTTTAGGCCTGTTTTTCGAAAAACAGGCCTAAAACAGACACTCTTTTTATGAAGCTTATCAAATGATTTCTTTCAGATTTCACAATGCCTTCGTAAAAAAATACTTTCGCATTTATCCTTTACAAATTCAAAATCTTAACTCCTTATTGCTCATAGTTTGATTTAAAGCGACGTCTAGTTTTGGTTAAATTTTGAAAAAACAGGCTGAAAACAGAAAATTATTGCGCCATTCTTGTGTTCAGATGCTCTAGAACTTGGTTTATTTGTTCTGGGTGAAACCAGGTAATATCTTCATCTCTTGTAAACCAAGTGAGTTGCCGTTTCGCGTACCGCCGGCTGTTGCGTTTAAGCAAACGCACGGCTTCATCAAAATTATATTGTCCGTTTAAATAGCCAAACAACTCAGTGTAACCCACGGTTTGCAAAGCTTGGTGATGGCGGAAAGGTACTAAGCGCGTTACCTCGTCCAGCAATCCTTGCTGCAACATCACGTCCACGCGATGGTTTATGCGCTGGTAAAGTTCTTCGCGGTCACGCGTTAAGCCAATTTTGATAGTTGTGAATTCACTCCTTCCCTCCTCTTTTTTTGTCCGGAAACTAGAATAAGGCTGGCCGCTGCTCAGGCAAACTTCCAGCGCCCTAATTATTCGCTGCGGATTTTGCAAATCTACCTGCGCCGCGTACTCGGGATCTAGCTGCGTAAGCTGTTCTACCAGCGCTTCTAATCCTGCATCGGCTAGCTTTTGGTTCAACAGGGGCCGTAGCGTGGGTTCAATTAGCGGCATTTCGTCCAAACCTTCGCAGAGAGCCCGCACGTATAGGCCAGATCCGCCGGTAGCAATAACTACGTCTTTATTCTGATACAACTGGCGCAACAAATGCAGCGCGTCCAACTCAAAAGCCCCGGCATTGTATTCTTCAGAAATGGAATGAGAATCAATAAAATGATGGATAACTCCATCTTGTTCCGCTAAAGAAGGTTTGGCGGTGCCAATGCTCAAATCCCTGAAAAACTGCCGAGAATCCATGGAAAGGATATCAGTATGAAAATGCTTAGCCAACTGTACGCAGAAGTCGGTCTTGCCTACGGCTGTGGGACCAACTACTACCACCAGGTATTTTTGGGTGGCTGCTTTCATATAAGGTTTTTGTAAAGTTCTACTAGTTTCACGGCCTCATTTTCCCACGTCCATTCCAAGCGCGCTTGCTGGCAATTCATTTGTAATGCGTGGTAGAGAACCTGATTATCTAAAAGCGATTGCATGGCCTCAACTACAGCAGGCAACTGATTTTGCACCAACAACGCCACCTCATGCTCTGCGTTCAGTGCCACGTACTCCGGAAAAGCCACACAGACCTGCGGGATGCCGGCCTGCACGTAATCAAAAAATTTATTCGCCAGCGAGTAATAATAGCTCAGTCCTTGGTTATCTAATAGCATAATGCCGGCATGCGCCCGTTGCGTTAAAAGGGCTAATTCTGAGGGCGGCACGTTCCCCATAAACTGTACTTTCTCTTCCAACCCCAGCTCTTTCACCAGACTTTTCAAATCAGCTGCCAGCGGGCCGTCTCCGCAAATCATGAGATGGGCGGAGATTTGTTCCATCGCCCGGATAGTATTTTCTATTCCCCGGCCCACGTTTAAGGCTCCTTGGTAAATAAAATAAGGCTTGTCTGCTGGCGCGATGTAGGAGATATCTTTTTGCAGCGGAAGGTTCCGAATTAAATGAACTTGCCGCTGATATTTTTGCTCAAAATAGTGCACCAATCCCGTGCTGACAGTATAAGCAAGCGATGCTTTTTGAAATGCTTTTTGCTCTAGCCAAGCCCAAATGGCTTTAACCCGTTTGCGGTGCACTACTTCCGGCATTTCCGGAAAAAGCTCGTGTGCGTCAAATACTAAGGGTCGGCGGCGCCAGGCGGTGCTCACCAATCCGGCCAGTGCCGTATCGGCGTCTACTGTGCCGTAAATATCAAACCGATGAATAAGAAACCAAACCATCAACCTAATATTATACTCTACATAAAAGAGCGCTCCTTTATTAAAAAAACAGGAGAACCGATGTTGCCCAAAGGCCTGCGTTTGCAAGGGTTTTGACTGCGGCAATTGACGGCCCACCAAGGTCACCAAGAAGCCTGCCTGAGCCAACGTGCCCGCAATTCGTTGCATGCGCTGGTCCTGATTTAGATCTGTGGTGACGGTAAAAACGATGGATGTAGCCATGCATGATGTGTTGCTGCAAAAGTAGTAAAGCTCTCCCATACGCGGTGACTTATGTTGCAGATATAAGCAAATTTTAAGGTATTTTTGCTACTATTGGTTTTATTTAAAGATGAAAGTTAGAGTTTTAACAGGCTTCTTTAAGTACAGACTCACAGACAAGTTATAAACATTTCACAGACAGTGATGGGAATTGAAAAGGTAGCGGCGGCAGAGCAGTTAATTGATTTAGCAGAACACGTAAGTGGCAGCAGGAAATACATGTTTGTTTGCCTACCAACCGGGCTCCTCTTAGCAGTAAACGAACAAGCCAAAAATCTTTTTTTCCCGGATGGTAATATCCCGGCTGGTATGAACATTCAAGAATTAATGGATGAGAAATACTTGCCTACTTTTGAAAAAAACGTCCGGCTGCTGCGGACGCGTAAAAATACCAGCGGTTTCCTCCAGGCCAAAGAAAAAAGCTTAGGAGCCGACTTACTGTATTTCAAATCCAGCCTAGTTCAGCAAAACGGACATGAATTGCTGTACATCGCGGTTAGGTCAGCGGCGGCAGAAGTTATGCCCGTGGGCGATATGTACGCCTCAGAATCTAGCTACCGTAAAATCTTTGAAGACAGCGCAGACCCCATGTTTATCATGGATAAAAAAGGCGTTTTCGTAGACATTAACCGCCAGGCACTTAATCTGGTGCAGTTTGAGAAAAATGTCTTGCAGGGGAAAACAGTCTTTGAAGCGTTTGACTTAAATCCTTCAGAGAAAATAGCCTTTCGGAAACGGATTCAAAAAGCGTGTGAAGGCCAGAACCAACGGTTTGACTGGTGGTTTAAAAACAAGGAAGACGTGCTTTTACCGGTAATTCTTTCTCTCAGTTGCGGGAAATATTTTGGCCAGGAAGTAGTATTGGGCACGGCAAAACCCGTGCGAGGTAGTTCATCATCGCAAGAATCTGGCCGTCAGCGGCAAGAACAGCAGGAGTTCATGAGCAGCTTATTACCTGCTCTTACTAACCTTAAGTCGGCCGATGATATTTTAGTAGCTACGCTAGAGGCCTTGCTGAAAGTACCCCACGTTACCGGCGGTGGTGTTTATGTGTACCAGAACAGCACTCGCATGGTGCAGTTGGTAAAAAGCCGGGGCAAAGATTCTTCTCTGTTGCTAGAAAAAAGCATTTTGGCTTTAAAACCTGAGTTTCTAGATCAACTAATCAACAACAATAAGAAACATTCTATTTTAAGTATTTCTCGCAACTTCCAGCACCTGTTTCACAAGCGAGAAATTGTGGCGTTGCCCATCAGCACAGACAATCATTACATGGCCACCATTGTTTTGCTAGTTGACGATGCTAAACATATAACCAGCACCCTTACGGAATTTATCAACTTCATTAGTTTAGAGCTTAATACCTATCTCTCTAGATTTGAATTAAAACAAGAACTTCATTATTCTGAAGGAAAATACAAAACGCTCTTTGAGTCCTCTAACGACGCTATATTCCTTCTAAAAAACTCACAGATAGCCGATTGCAACTTCCAGTCTACCATACTATTAGATTGCGACAAGCATGACATCATTGGCAAAAGAATAGCCGACTTTGCCCCTGCCCTACAGGCAGACAATAACTATTCTGTAGAGAAATCCTTGCAGATGATTGAGGCAACCCTACACACCGGCCAATCTCAAACGGTTGACTGGCGAGTAGAGAAAACCAATGGCAACGTTATTGACAGTGAAATAAGTTACAGCCCTATTCTGCTAGAGGGAGTGTCATTTGTCCAGTGCATTCTAAGAGATATTACCCAGCGCAAAGAAGCCCAAGCCTTAATTAGGCGCCAAGAAGTACTGCGGGAGTCTATGCACCAGTTCCGCTCTTTCTTAAGCCAGGTAAATTTGGCGTACGTCAGCTTTGACCTTGACTTGCGCGTGGTTTACGTGAATGATTATTTTCTGCAGTACACAGGCTACAAGCGGGAAGAGGTTATTGGCCAGAATTACTATGAGCTTTTTGTTGATGAGCGGGAAAGAAATGCCCGGGTGCAAGAAATTCAAAAAGCCGTGCAGAACCAATCACTCCGAAGCTACTATGAGTGGGAACTGCTGACCAAATCTAATACCATAAAAATTCTGCGGTGGAACATCATGTTTGAGATGGATGCCGAAGGAAAAGTGGTAGGAATTACGGCTGTCGGCAAAGACATGACCGACAAGCGCATTGCCATGGAGGCCCTAAAGGATAATAAAATTCGGTTACAGGACCTATTTGACAACGCCCATGACTTAATCCAAAATATTTCCATCGACAACAAATTTATTTTCGTAAACCGCGCCTGGAAGGAAAAACTTGGGTACAACGATTTTGATATCGAAAATCTGACCCTCAACGATATTGTCCATCCGTATTACAAGGCCAAACTTATTTACCAGCTTCGTAATCTATACAAAGGTGAGGATGTTAGTAAGATTGAAACAGTTTTCCTGACTAAAAGTGGCAAGCCCATTCACTTAATTGGCAGTATTAACTGTAGCTGGCAAGACGGAAAAGCTATTGGCTCTCGGGCCATTCTCCATGACATAACAGACCGCATAAAAGCTGAGCGGCTCCAAAAAGTGTATTACAGCATAGCCAATCTGGCCATCAGCTCCAAAGATTTGCAGTCGCTCTACAGCGCCATCCACCGTGAGCTTAGCAAGATTATTGAAACCCATAATTTCTACATCGCTCTGCTTGATGAAGAGACCAACCACCTCAACTTTGTTTATTATGTAGACCAGTTGTCAGAAGTGCCCGGCGATGCTCTTTCTCGTCCTTTTTCTGCAGGCATGACCGAGTACATCATTAAAACCGGCAAGCCCTTATACGTTACCAAGAATGATTTTATGGAATTGGTAAATAGCGGTAAAATTGAGCTAAATGGAGTGGTGCCCGAGGTTATGCTTTCTTCCCCCT
>JBBSSO010000028.1:0-11196 GCA_038241905.1 Cytophagales bacterium
CTTGTAGCAACAGCACACAAAACAAGACAAAAAGCACGCCGTGCGCCCAGCCGGTGTATTTTACGGCCTCATCAAAACCGGCCAAATACTTTAGGGGCATGGCAATGAGGAGCAAAACGAGGTAAGATATGCCCTCAATGATGGCGATGGCACGGAAACGGTCTAGTGTAGTTTCAAATGAAAAAGTCATAACAAAAGATTTAAACCCCGAAGGTACGGCAGATACGCTTCATTTTGCCTGCTTTGGTGCTTTATGTTTCCTGCGACTTGTTAAAAACCACTTCGTCATAACCCAAAATGAGGCAAGCTGTTTTCGGCCTGTTTTTCCAAAAACAAGCCGAAAACAGCTCTTAAATCCGGGCAATAATCCGTAACTTCGTTTTCCTTTTCAGCCTCTTTTAAACACGCGAAACAAGACTCGCCACCATCTACTTTTTACCGCCGTGCCAGATTTTTCCCACCTCCACTCCCATACGCAATACTCGCTTTTAGACGGAGCCGCCAGCATTAGCGGCCTCATGAAAAAGGCCCAGGCCGATGGCATGAAAGCCGTGGCCATGACCGACCACGGGAACATGTTTGGGGCCTTCAATTTCGTGGCCGAGGCCAACAAATACAACGTAAAACCCATTGTGGGCTGTGAGTTTTACATGGTAAATGACCGCCACCAGAAAGTGTTTACCAAAGAAGTAAGAGACGTGCGCCACCACCAGTTGCTGCTGGCCAAAGACCAAGAAGGTTATCAGAATCTGGCTAAGCTCTGCTCCTACTCTTACATTGACGGCCTGTACAGCAAGTGGCCTCGCATTGACAAAGAATTGCTGGTGAAATACCACAAAGGCCTCATTGCCACCTCCTGCTGCATCGGCGCGGAACTGCCGCAGGCCATTCTCTGGAAAGGCGAGGAAGAAGCGGAGAAACTACTGACCTGGTGGTTAGATTTATTTGGAGATGATTTCTACATCGAGATTCAGCGCCACGGCCTCATGAACATTGACGGCACCGGCAAAAGTCAGGAAGATGTAAACCAAGTTTTGCTTAAGTGGGCTATCAAATACAACGTAAAAGTTATCTGCACCAATGACTCGCACTACGTAGAGCAGACCGACTGGAATGCACATGATATTCTGCTGTGCGTGAACACCGGCGAGCAAGAAAGCGTACCCGTCGGTGATTTCCAGACGCAGTATTTCCGAATGATGTCAGGCAGCGGTGAAGTGATTTACGATACCTTAACCAACATCCGGAATACCTACGGAGGCGATGAAAATGTGCGCCGCATGCTCTACCGCATTGAGGAAGAACAGCAGAAACCAAGGCCTCAGGACCGTTTCGGGTTTCCCAACGACCAGTTCTTTTTCAAGTCTCAAGCTGAGATGAATAAGCTGTTTGCGGACGTGCCTTTTGCCGTGGACAACACCAACGAGATAGTGGACAAGATTACGCCGCCCAAACTGCAGCGCGATATTTTACTGCCCAACTTTCCGCTTCCGCCCCAGCACCCCACCGCCGATTTATTTTTGCGCCACCTCACCTTTGAGGGTGCCAAAAAACGCTACACAGATTTAACCCCGGAGGTAGAAGAACGCCTGAATTATGAGCTAAACATTATTGAAACGATGGGTTTTGCGGGCTACTTCCTCATCACCCAAGATTTTATTAACAAAGGCCGCAGCATGGGCGTGGCCGTGGGTCCGGGCCGCGGCTCGGCGGCGGGTTCTGCGGTGGCCTATTGCGTGGGTATCACCAACATCGACCCCATCAAATATGCCCTCCTTTTTGAGCGTTTCCTGAACCCAGAGCGGGTTTCCATGCCCGATATTGACATCGACTTTGACGATGTAAACCGCCAGCGCGTGATTGATTACGTAGTGGAGAAATACGGCAAAACGCAGGTAGCCCAGATCATTACCTTCGGCACCATGGCCGCCAAATCTTCTATCAAAGACGTAGCGCGCGTGCTTGATTTACCTTTGTCAGAGGCAAATGAACTGGCTAAAATGGTCCCCGAGGTTCCCGGCACAACGTTGGCGAAAGCGTTTATAGAATCGCCTGAACTGGCTACCATCCGCGATGGCAAGGACTTGCGCGCGAAGGTTCTGAAACTGGCTGAAAAATTAGAAGGCTCGTTGCGGAACACCGGCATCCACGCGGCAGGCGTTATCATCGCCCCAGATGATATTACCAACTACATTCCGGTGTCTACTTCCAAGGATTCTGACCTCTTGGTGACGCAGTTTGACGGCAAGGTGATTGAGAGCGCGGGCATGCTAAAGATGGACTTTCTGGGCTTGAAAACCCTGTCCATTTTGAAAGATGCCATGGCGCTAATTAAGCGTAACTACGGCGTAGAAATCGACATTGACAACATTCCGCTGGATGATGAGAAAACTTACGCCCTCTACCAACGTGGCGATACGATTGGAACGTTTCAGTTTGAGTCTGAGGGCATGCGCATGTACCTCAAAGACCTGAAACCAACCACTATTGAAGACCTGATTGCCATGAACGCCCTGTACCGGCCGGGGCCGATGCAGTTTATTCCCAACTTCATTAACCGCAAACAGGGCCGGGAAGATGTGGAATATCCGCACATTTTGCTGGAGCCGCTTTTGAAAAACACCTACGGCATTATGGTGTACCAAGAGCAAATTATGCAGACGGCGCAAGTGCTGGCAGGCTATTCCTTAGGCGGTGCCGACTTGCTGCGCCGCGCGATGGGGAAGAAAGACATGAAGAAAATGGCCGAGGAACGCGAGAAATTCGTGGCCGGAGCCAAGGAAATTCATGACATACCGGCCAAGCACGCTTCTGAGGTGTTTGACGTGATGGAGAAATTTGCGCAGTACGGTTTCAACCGCTCGCACTCCGCGGCGTACTCTGTAGTGGCCTACCAAACGGGTTACCTCAAAGCGCATTATCCGGCAGAGTACATGGCCGCGGTGCTGACCCACAACATGAACGATATCAAAAAGGTGACGTTCTTTATTGAAGAAGCGCGCAAACAGCAAATTGAGGTATTAGGCCCAGACGTGAACGAGTCTATTCACACGTTTAACGTGAACCAGCAGGGGCAAATCCGTTTCGGGATGGGGGCTGTGAAAGGAACCGGCGAGGCCGCCGTGGAAGCCATCATTGAAGAACGCGAAAAAACCGGTCCGTACACCGATGTATTTGACCTCGCGAAGCGCGTAAACTTGCGCGCTGTGAATAAGAAAACCTTTGAAAGCCTAACCCAAGCTGGCGCGTTCGACTCTTTTGAACGCTACCACCGCGCCCAATACCTGGAAACGCCTCCCGGCGAAACCATTAACCTTTTAGAAAAAGCCGTCCGTTTCGGGAATCAGTTTCAAGCCGAGAAAAGCGCGGCCCAGCAATCGTTGTTCGGCGGCGGCGGCGCGGTAGACATGCCCTTGCCCAAAGTACCTGACGTGCAACCTTGGTCTTTAACCGAGATGCTCCGCCGCGAGAAAGAAGTAATCGGTTTCTACCTTTCCGGCCACCCGCTGGACCAGTTTAAGCTGGAAATAGACTCGTACTGCACCTGTAGCCTAGACCGCATTGAGGAGTTCAAGGGGCGCGACGTGAACGTGGCGGGCATCATCAGCAACGTGGTCATGCGCACCGGCAAGAATGGCAATCCGTTCCTGCTTTTCTCTCTGGAGGATTATGACAATACCATGGGGCTGGCCTTATTTGGCGAGGATTTCGTAAAGTTTTCCCCGTACGTGAAAGAAGGCATGTACCTGTTCATTCGAGCCAAAGTGACGCTGCGCTATAAATCTGAAGACCAGTGGGAATTGAAGCCGCTTTCCATGCAGTTGCTTTCTGATGTAGCCGAGAAAATGGCCAAAGGCGTGCGCCTGGATATTGACATCAGGAACATCAACGCTATGCTCATTGACCGTTTAGAGGAAGCCGCTGCGAACAGTCCGGGCCAGAAAAAGTTAGAACTGGTGTTAACCGAGCCAGGAGAAAGGTTGGCGGTGGAGTTGTTTTCTAGGAAGTATAGAATTGACCCGAAGGTGTTCTTGCAGAATGTGAAGGAGCTGGAGGTGGGGACTTGTCAGTTGATTTGATTTTTTGGTTAAAAAATGCGACCAGTATGTATGTAGACAGTTGCCAAATATGTAAGCTTAAGCTATCCCAATACGTAAGACTTACTGATCCGAAGTGGCATAATTTCAAAAAACCTTCCTTCGCAATGCCAACACAAGCATTTATGGGAAGGCACGGAATGTGAAATTGGAAATTTTCGCTATAACTTGTTCCTTTTGCTAAGCAGAGAATTATACAATATGAATTAAATAAATAACATGGACCAAAACAGCAAAAACAAGAAAACATGCAAAAGTTAGTTTTATCTTTCTTTTTATTATTGGCAATGTCTAATGCAGTATTCAGCCAAACAATAAACAATGCTCCCAATGGCAAAAGCCTACTAAAGATGACTCAAGCTAAAATTAGCTTTCAAAAACCTGACACTACGTTTTCTGCTTTAATTGATGATAATGGATATGAAAGTGCTGCTCTTAAAGCCAAGGTAGTAAGCATTATCATACCTGCCTCTTTTGAAGGCGCTAGAAAAAGTATACAGAAAGGCGAAAGAACAAATGTATTTGGCACAGTAACTTATGTTTTTATAGATAGCTCTACAGTTAAAACTAATGGCAAGGAAATGCTCTGGATAGTATCAAAAATCATTTCTCCAGACACATTACAATATGCACATTACATCATGATACAGAGCTTCTTAAAAGTACCCAATGAAGAATACTGTATTTCATTAAATGCCGTTTATCCAAAATCAAAAGATTCTCTCGCCCTTCGCCAAAAGTTTATTGCATCTTTCCTGGCAGCCAAAGAAGAAGATTGACCAAATTCCTCACCCCCTGTTGGTAGTCTTCCGCAGGGTGACTGCAAACTTTTAATGAATCCTTAGGAACTCCGTTCCGGGTTAGCCGCTGGGGAGCTAGCCAATAGGTGTGTGATTACCCAGCAAAAAATGAAGTACAAAGGCATCGCCCTGATTAGGATTTAGTTAGGACGGTCATGAGTGACAGAGGCGTACTTAACTTGTTATCCAATGACTGCAACTAAAATATTTCAGCGTGGTTGGCCGTACTTGCTACTAGTTACATTATTACTGATAGCTTTTCCTAATATAGCCGGCTTAGCTGTGGTCATTCTAGCAGATGATTCTGGCTTTAACTATGATTACTTTGATAGAGCCCGAAGTGCTTCATTGATTTACCACCTGTGGAGTTTTCTGCTTTTAGTTTTATTCCCCTACGGACTAATGTATCTATATTATAATCCTCTTAAAAAGACCAATTTTTTAATTCACCTGCCTGTATTTTATTTTTTACTGGTGTTAATGGGGGTTATTGTGCCTAGTGGATCTGTTGTTGAATTCTTTAAATTTAAAGCTTATCCTGCTGTTCTAGTTGTCTACATTTTGATGACATCTATACTTTGTCCATTATGTTACGTTGCGCTGAGAAGTTTAACAGCGAATATTAAGATTGAAGGCAACGGTGCATTATGGCCATTTATACTTTTGATAGGTGTTTTATTAATACTGTTCCCTGTAATCTTATTGGTAATTGTTAAAGCATTAGGACTCTCCAAATCTAATTTTGTTTCCAATTATTTTGGAAATGATTGGGAGTCATTTTTTAGAGGGATGTGGATTTCCTTAGTGCCAGCATTCTTCTTACTGGTCATGTTCCCATTTATTGTTCTTTTTCTCCGAACTCATCTCCAGCAAGCTAATATATACTTTAAATTTATGGTTTTTTTTGGGTTATTAATATTGATGGGTCTAGCATTGCATTTGAGTTCATTTTTATATCTTTTTTGGAATGGAAATTATATTGATGCAGGAATAATTGCTCTTTTTTTGACAATCACACTTTGCCCCGTGTGTATCATAGCCTTGAACAGGATAGTCAAAAACAGGCGGCTGACAGCAAAGAGTTAAATGTCATTCAGAAAAGCAAAAGCCACAAGGCTCTCCCGCTCTTCCGGAGTTCTACTCCGGAGGCAACCTGCCTGGGAGTTCTACTTCCCTTCTTCTGCAACGCCTGCTCGTGGGTCCCGCAGAGTAGAAATCCGCAACAGACAGGGTCTCTTCAGTGCAAACTTATGGGCAATAGACTAATACTATGAAAAACATTCTAATTATAATAACATGTTTTATAATGACTTCATCCTGCAAAACCGCCAATTTCAATTTTAAGGAGCATGTGCGCCCCGTGCCAGCTAGAGTACTCTCTCTATCAGAGAAAGAATTGCTATCGGAGAAGAACAGAAATCTGGTGAACTCCCTTGAGAGATTGCAGTATATAAAGGACTACGCTTTCTGCCGTTGCCTGGACTACTCAATAGGTGAGACGGCAAAAAGGGAATTAAAGAAGGTAGATGCTAGTATAGGGGTCCTTTTCGACATCGGCTTCGTAGGGCCAGTATCTGATAGAGTGGACAGCCTAGCCCTGGCCTATACAAAAAGGACGGTAGAAGGCACTTCTGCGGATTTGGGTGGCAAAGATGCCTATATTGCCGGTTGCCTAGGGTTTATCAGGTCTGAGGAGTTGGACACTTTTATTAAAAAGGGGCTCACAGATTATAGCAAGATGATGAAAAATAGGTAAAATTAGCGTAAGGCCACGTATATTATAATTGCTAGGTATGCAAATACTGGCTTGGGAGCCACTGGCTACGCTAACATCTTTGACGGAGTAAGATTCAATGGGAAAGTAGACTTCAATCCAAAGGGCGGTCTTTTCAGTGAGAATTTATGGGTATTAAAATAAAGGCTTTGAAAAACATCCCGCTCTTCCGGAGTTCTACTCCGGAAGCAATCTGCCGGGGAGTTCTACTCCCCTTCTACTGCAACGCCTGCCCGTGGTTCACGGCGGAGTAGAACTCCGAAGCAGGCAGGTTCGGGAGTAGAACTCCCGAACAGCGAAGCAGACAAGAAAACAGCGGAACAGTAATAAATAGCCATACAGCAGAATAGCTGATAATCAGCATTGGCTTTAATATAGATAACTAAACTTAATCTCGCTCTTTCGGAGTTCCACTCCGAAAGCAACCGGCTGGGGAGTTCTACTCCCCTTGTTCTGCAACGCCTGCTCGTGGTTCACGGCGGAGTAGAACTCCGCAGCAGGCAGGCTCGGGAGTAGGAACTCCCGAACAGCGAGAGCAGCGAGGTGAACCTAGAACAGTTTAACAGCAAAAGGAAAAAACTGAAAGAATTACATGAACCTATTCCACCAAAATCACATTCAGCAAACCTTTGCCACCTGCGTAATCTATGGCCGAACTGTACGTATAGTGCTCTGGCTCAGAAACCAGTTCTGCCCTCACGGGATTTAAATGGAGGTAGTCTACCTTCTGCTGCAAAAAATCATTTGAGTGTATTTCCTTGGCTTCATTGCCGTCTTGCCAGAACTTGTATCGCTCTGATTTGGCATTTACGCTGGCGGCATACGCGAAGCGATGCAGCATCCAGTCTTTTCGGCTTTCATTTTCCTGGGCAATGGCCTCGGTTATTTTTCGGCTGGTGAAATGTTTGAAATCCCGAAGAATGTTGGACAGATGGCACCCTTCTCTGGCGGCAGCAATCATATGTAAATGGTTGCTCATGAGGCACCAGGCATACAGCTCCAGCCCTTTCTTTTCTTGGCAAAATTTGAGTGAGTCCAGCAAAATGTGCCGGTAGGCAGGACGCGTGAAAATATCTACCCAATCTACCACCGTCATGGTTAGAAAGTACAGATACTCTGCGTGAATTTTATTCTTCAAGCCCATGAGAAGGAATACGAAACTGATTTATTGCGGTTTGAAACTTCTACAAAGGTGAAGGGGGAGTAGAACTCCCCCGCAGGATGCTTCCGGAGTAGAACTCCGGAAGAGCCGGTGACGATGCAGGTCGATAAGGATTACTAAAAATAACGCTGGCGGATTAGAGCTTCTAGAACTCCCCTCTTGCCTATCCTTTAATTTTCCCTTACCTTTGTTTCAACCTTCGGGTTCTTGGCTTTTCCGGTTTAAAGTTGGCTTCCACCTCTTTTTACTAGAAAAGCCTTGTTTATTTTTACAGACCTCCCAACCAAAATAGCAGTATTCTATTACCTAGGTAATGTAATCTCTTGAGAAGAGATTACCTATAAAGCAAAACCTTCAAAAGTTTTTTCATAAGAAAAGCCTGACTAAGAAGTAAATTCTAAGTCAGGCTTTTCTGTTTTGAGCCTGTTTTTTAAAAAACAGGCTCAAAACGGATTTCTGCAGGTTAAATTTTGTTGTAATAAGATATTAGCGCGGCTAGATCCTCTTCGCTTTTAAAGTTTACTTTCCTTGATTTTAGGTATTGGTCTAACTTGGATGAATTAGTATTTAACGCCGTTAAGAAAGACTTTTTATCTTTCTTAACTTTTTTCAATTTTCCATCGGTCAACAAATAGTAGCGTTCTTGCGCCTTAAACCATTTTGAAGGAACCCGCTCATTGGGTCCGCGCTCCTCTACAATGGCTTTGCTGGTTCTTTTAAGAAGCTGGGTTTTGCCGTCAGAGAGAACTTCATAATAGGAATTTCCCGTAGCCTCATCAATATCCAAATATCCATTTCTGAACTTCTTCTCTAGTGTCAAATTTCCATCAATTACTTGATGGAGTGTAAATTCTCGAACCGGTTGCGTAAAGGTCTGTGGCGTGTTGTTTTCATTTTTAAAAATCACCACATCGTTTAGCTGGTCATACTTTAGCATTAAACCCTCATACATGGTGCCGTCCGTCAATTGCACTTTGCCGACAGACCAATTCTCATTTAAGTACTGTGAGCCTTTAACTCCGTTATAGATTCTGCCAAACACCCCCAGTTCTTGGGTACTCGCCGACAAGTGAACGCCCTGCGCCAGTAAACTAGAGCTGCTAAAACAGGTGAAAGTGGCTAAAACGAGGCCTTGAAATAATCTGTTTTTCATAATAAATTATTTAAAATTTAATAAAATCTATTGATACAGAGAAGTAAAATGCGATACAATATAAGAATATTTCTACTGAATATCAATCAACTAACTTTAAATTAATAAAGGTAAGTTTGAAAAATATATTTGTAAGCAGTAAAAGAAGGCGATAACCATGCCAAACGCACAAAAAAGCCTCAGTAAAAATATCACTGAAGGACTACATCCCTTCATGCGAAAGAATAATTTTCTCTGTAGAAAATAAAACCGGGCCTAACATCAAAGAGAAACATTACGCCAATTTGTCATTCCAGGTCTTTATAAATAGGTTAACCTTTTCTGGTCCAAATGAGTAAATACAGGCATGTTTTAGGGGTGTTTTTCTAAAAACAGGCCTAAAACGGTTTCTTACAGGAATCTTCCTGAGCAAGCGGATACGCCGCCAAATTATCGATTTACCAGAATTGGTTCTATCTTTGAACGTAGACCATCACCCAACGTATTAATTCATAAAAAGAACATTATGGCACATAAAGCAATAGAGATCACCGACGCTAACTTTGAGGAAATCATTAAGTCAGACAAACCAGTTTTGGTAGACTTCTGGGCCGAGTGGTGCGGACCTTGCCGCATGGTAGGACCCGTAGTAGAAGAACTGGCCGGCGAGTACGAAGGTCGGGTCGTGATTGGCAAAGTTGATGTTGATGCGAACCCGCAGACGTCCGCCAAATTTGGCATCCGGAGCATTCCTACGCTTCTGGTTTTCAAAAACGGAGAAATAGTAGACAAACAAGTAGGCGCGGTGCCTAAAAACGTATTGGCTCAAAAACTAGATAGCCAACTAGCCTAAACCACTAGTGAAATTTTAAAACGGCAAAGCCGATTCTATCCAGAATCGGCTTTATCGTTTTAGGCCTGTTTCTCAAAAAGTAGGCCTAAAACAGAAATTTATTGTAGTCTGATTTAATCTTTGCCGGATTTACGCTTTAGAAAAGCGAGTTAACCCACTCCTACCCCTCCAAGGAGGGGATTTTTTAAATCGCCGCAACTGATTGATTAAAGGAAGAAACGCAGCCATCTTTTTTATCAAATAGGCAGTTCAGACTAGCTTTACCCACTACTCCTGAAATGGATTCGTCCCCAGCTCTTAATCGCAGCCGCAGAGCGATTTTTCTAGGGCGCAGATATCGGCGTAGCCTTGTTTTAATTGCCGTAAAGAACCAAAAAGGCGTTGGTTGTGCTCCCGGATGAGGTTGTATTTCTGAACATTTGGCGGTTTTTTCACCAGTTCCTCCATGTCCAAAACATGCTTGCGAAGTTCCATTTTCTTCTCGTATAACCGCTGAATATGGTCGGGCAGGGCATCAGCGGGATATTGGGTTTTGAAGGTAATTTCCAGACAATCGTCTTTTTTTAGATAGGCAATTACCTGAACGTTTACTTGCTGCTGCAGTTCTTGGAGCCGGATTTTCTCTTTTTCTAGCTGCTGATCTTCTACCCGCTGGTTAAACTGCCGGGCGGCCTGGCTTACTTCTTCGCGGCAGCTTCGGCATTTAGTAAGGTTGGCTTTTTCTACCAGTTGGCTTCTGAAAGTAATGTTTTCATCGGTGGGCGTAGCATCGCGCAAGCGAACCACATCTTTGGCGAACGCCTCCGCATACTGCGCGCTCTCCAGCCGTTTCAGCTGGCGGGCCAAGCCCACACCTTCTAAAGTAGAAGCCAAAAATTCAGGATTAGGCAATTCTACCGAGTAAAGTTTTTGCAAATACGCCTCGCGCTGCGCGGATGTGTAGGGCCGGTTTGGTTCTTGGTCCAGTTCTACCAGCGTATTTACCAGCTCACGGCCATTTTTCAGGTTCAGATCGGCAGCCATAAAATTATCTGCGTTCGCGATGATATTTTGGTATTCGTCTTTAAAAATACGCTGATACGTGTTGTTTCTGGAGAATTCGCGGTCGCGCAATTGGGCGGTGGTTTGTAGACGTTTATAGTCCTGAATAACCAGAAACAAGGATTTGGCATTGGCTTCGGGGCTGTTGTTCTTGTAGTTGAGGCGGTAATTATTCAGGTTCTGTTTCAGGTCCGCGAAGTTGCGCAAAAACTCAATAAAGTATTTTTCTTGGCGGTAAGCATCGTCACTAACTAAACCTGAACGGTGGGCTTGCTCAATGCGCACGCGGCGGCGTTCAATGGTTTCTGAGGTAACTTCAGAACCCGTCAGCACATCC
>JBBSSO010000029.1:0-11037 GCA_038241905.1 Cytophagales bacterium
GCAGGCCCAAATAGAAAATTTAAACAGAAACCAATCTCAACTTACAGGTAAAATTCTGCAAGCGCCTGCACAAGAAACGGAGCGTGCTCGCTTAGAACGGGTTTTTGGTTTGTATGAAGGCTTCTTTACCCAAATCTTAAATAAGCGGGTAGAATACGGTATTGCTATGGCGGGCACTACGCCAGATTTTCAGATTCTTTCTCCAGCTAACCTGCCTCATGAATCAAATCCGGTCTACCCGAATGCCTTGATAATTTATGCTATCGGCGTGGCGGGAGGTTTGTTCTTAGGTATAGGCCTTGTGGCGGCCCGCTATTTAATGCATGACACGGTTACCAATATGCGGGAACTGGAAAGGAATACGTCCGTGCCTGTATTGGGCATTATTCCGTCTTATGACAAGCAAAAGATGCCTTTCTCGAAACTGGTTGTCAATCAAAACCCAAAATCGGCATTAAGTGAATCTATCCGGTCAATCAGAACCAACCTGGACTTTCTGAGTTCATCCAAGAAGAAACGGGTTATTTCCATTACTTCTACCATAAGCGGCGAAGGCAAAACGTTTGTGGCGGCTAACTTAGGCGGCATCATAGCTATGTCTGGGCAAAAAGTAATATTGTTGGATGTGGACATGCGAAAGCCAAAAGTGCATATCGCTTTGGATGGAGAAAACCTTAAGGGAATGAGTACTATTCTCATAGATAAGCACACCGTGCAAGAATCCATTCAAACGACTTCCATCCCCGGGTTAGATTTTATATCTGCAGGCCCTACGCCGCCCAATCCATCAGAGCTTATTCTGTCGGCTCGGTATGACACTTTATTGCTGGAGCTTCAAGAGGAATATGATGTTATTATTGTAGACAGTCCGCCCATTGGGTTGGTGACAGATGGGGTGTTGGTTATGCGAAAAGCAGATATTCCGTTGTTTATTATACGAGCTAATTTTTCTAAAAAGGTTTTCTTGAAGGGCATTGACAAGGTTGTAAAAGCAAACCATCTTACCAACATGGCTACTATCTTAAATGATACTCAGAGCGCTAATACGTATGGTTATTCTTACGGTTATGGCTATGGATACGGGTACGGCTCTGGATACGGGTATTACGATGAAGAAGTAAAACCGACTCTGGGCAGTAAGCTTAAGTCCATCTTTAAGAAATAAATATGTGGAATAGCCTTCGGCAGCTCTTCACTGGGAAGGAGGAATCCATTGCATCTTTTGCTTCACTTGAGGTAGACATGCATTCCCATCTTCTGCCAGGCTTAGACGATGGAGCGGCAACCCTTAACGATTCCATCCAATTATTGCTTGAACTAGAACGCTTGGGCTTTAGAAAACTTTGTATGACACCTCATATTATGGGTGATTTCTACAAAAACACGCCTGAAATGATTTGGGAGAAGCTGGCTCTGCTACAAGCTGAGGCGAAGAACAGAGGAATTGGGGTGGAACTAACGTGCGCCGCAGAATATTTTCTAGACGAATGGTTCTTAGATAAATTAGCTAACGGACGGCAACTTTTAACCTTTGGCGGAGACAGAAAATTTGTTCTTTTAGAAACTTCTTATATGAATGAACCGGCACTTCTGCATGAAGTAATTTTTGCAGTGCATGCCGCCGGCTACAAAGTGGTTTTGGCGCATCCGGAGAGGTACACGTATTTTTATGGCCGCATGGATGATTTGCTAGCCCTTCGGGAAATGGGGGTATTGTTTCAACTAAACACAAACTCTATAAACGGATATTACTCTAAGCCTGCCCGAGAAGTAGCCAAGGTTTTGATTCAGAAAGGAGCAGTTGAGTTCCTGGGGACCGATACCCATTCTCTACGGCATATTAAAGCACTGGAAAGAACGTTGGCTGATCCGCTTTTAGCGCAAGCCATGAAACTTCCGCTTTTGAACTCGTCTCTATAATATACTTTTTTTGAAGAAGCTTTTCTTAACCGGGGGAACTGGTCTTGTAGGGCACTTTCTGTTACAAGCTTTGTTGCAGAAAAACGTTAGCATAACAGCGCTCTACCGGACCTCCAAGCCAATACTTTTTCACCCTAATCTTAGTTGGGTGGAAGGCGATTTGCTTGATACTCTGCAAATGGCTGACCTAATTAAAGAAGCAGATGAAGTTTACCACAGTGCCGGGTTTGTGTCCTACGCTCCTCAGGACATTGATTTGCTCCAGAAGGTGAATGTAGAAGGAACCGCGAATATCGTTAATGCTTGTTTAGACAATCCGGCGGTGCGGTTGTGCCATGTTAGTTCTATTGCTGCCATTAATCGTAAGAAGGGAGCGGAATTTATTGACGAAGAAGCTAAATGGGATGCAGGTGCAGAACGATCGGCGTACGCCACGTCAAAATTCTTTGCGGAGATGGAAGTTTGGAGAGGCATTTCAGAAGGTTTGAAAGCCGTAATTGTAAACCCATCCATTATTTTGGGTCCTGGCGATGTGTCTAGAAGCAGTACGCAACTTTTTAAATATGTACAGGAAGAAAAGTCGTTTTATACGCACGGGCACGCTAATTTTGTAGATGTACGAGATGTTACGGACGCGATTATCTCCCTGATGGAAAAGGAAAAATATGGCGAAAGGTTTATTCTGAACGGGCACCAAATAACCTACCAAGCTTTTTTTAGCAAGGTAGCCGCGGCAATGGGGAAAAAAGAACCCAGTATACATGTGCCGGCCTGGATGGCAGAAGTACTGTGGCGAGCCGAGATGTGGAGAGGGAAAATTACCGGAGCCAAGCCGCTTATTACCAAAGAAACTGCCCGCATTGCCAAAGAGTATCATTTTTATAGCAATGATAAAATAAAAAAAGCAACAGATATTACGTTTAGACCATTAGACGAGACCATCACATGGTGTTGCCAGAAATTAATGGAGCAAAATACCGTTAAAAATTAACGCATTAGTCGTATTTACAGGAAACGCATAATGCTTGCGTCGCGAAGAGATTTAGGAGTAGATGGACGATAATTTTGATGAGCTTTCTAGCGAGGACTTAGACCTAGTAAATAGGTTTGAGAAAATGCTGGAAACAAATAGTACTGCTTTTTTTGATCTCTCAGATTTTGAGACGATCATAGATTATTACGCCAACAGTTTTAATTACAGCAAAGCTTTGGTGGCGTGCGATGTGGGCATTGCCCAATATCCATTCTCCACCCAACTTCTAATAGATAAGGCCCAGGTTTTAGCTATGTTAGGCACGTTTGATGAGGCAATGTTTTTGGTGGAAGAAGTGGCCCAGTTAGAACCAGATAACGAGGACATTCCGCTAACCAGAGGCATTATCTTTAATCAAAAAGGCGATTTTGCTTTAGCCATCAATTGCTTTAAACTTGCTTTAGAACAGTCAGAAGTTAAGGATGATATTTACTTTAACATCGGTCTTTCTTACCAGAGTTGGGGCAAGTTTAAGGCAGCCATGAAGTACTACAAGAAAAGTCTTCGGCTAAACATCCAAAATGAATTAGCTCTGCAAGAATTGCTTTATTGCCTTGAGATTACCGGCGATGGAGAGAATGTGGTAGCTTTCTTTCAGGAGTTTGTGGACGAAGATCCGTATTCCTACCTCGCTTGGTTTACCCTTGGTCTGGCCCAAAGTCGAATGAGCCAATATGAAAAAGCGGTAGGTGCTTATGAATACGCCACGCTGATTAAGCCAGATTTTGCGGCTGCGCACGTGAATCTCGCGAATAACTTTGTGTATTTAGGCGAGTTCACCAAAGCCATTGACGCTTTTCAAGCAGCAGCAGATTTAGATGAACCTAATCCGGATATTCTCTGCAACATAGGCGAATGTTATGAAAAACTTTCGCAATGGGATTTGTCTCACAAATATTATCAAAAGGCCATCGACCTAGCCCCTGAAATGGATGAAGCTTGGTTTGGCATTGGCGTAATTTTAGACCTGCAAGGCAAATGGTTAGAAGCCGTACATTATTACCGCAAAGCCATTTCCTTTTTTAGCGACAACCCAGATTATTGGCTGGCTCTGGCAGCCGCGGAGTATAATGTCGGGAACGTGGTTTCAAGCCTGGAAGCTTACGAACAGGGAAGCACGTTAGAACCCGAAAACAAAGACATTTGGTTAAGTTGGTCTAGCATTCTATATGAGCAGGGTAATTTTGAAGGCGCCATTGATATTTTAATGAATGCGGTGGAGCTTCAGCCCGATGAAGCAGAACTGTATTACCGGCTTTGCGCCTATAGTTTGGCGGCAGGAAAATACAAGCAAGCATACAATTATCTGGAAAATGCCTTAATTTTGAACTTTGATAAGCATCAGCTGCTATTTGAGTTTTTCCCCGAGCTGGAATCGCAGCGGGCATTGGCTCGCTTAATTGACCAGTACCGTAAATAACCCAATCCATGAATTACGAATTAACCCACTTACCAGAACGCACCTCTAAACCCAGACAAAGTGGCTTTACCATGGCCATGGACAAAGGCTTGAGCCTGAGAGAAGTGGAAGATTTTGTTGAGGTGGCCGGTGCCTACGTAGATATTGTAAAACTGGGTTGGGCTACCTCGTTTGTTACGCCGCATTTAGACAAGAAACTAGCCATCTACCAAGAGGCCGGCATTCCGGTCTATTTTGGAGGCACGCTGTTTGAGGCTTTTATTGTGCGCAACATGTTTGATGATTACCGCAAGCTGCTGGACAAATACAACCTGCAATTTGCCGAAGTCTCTGACGGCTCCATTGAAATTAACCATGACCTCAAATGCCAATTCATTAGAACGTTGGCCGAGCAGGTGACGGTTTTGTCTGAGGTGGGTTCTAAAGATGCCGAGAAGATTATTCCACCTTATAAATGGATTAGCCTGATGCAGGCTGAACTGGAAGCTGGGGCTTGGAAAGTAATTGGGGAAGCGCGGGAAGGCGGAAACGTTGGTCTTTTTAGATCTACTGGCGAAGTAAGAAGCGGCTTGGTAGAAGAAATTCTAACTAAAATTCCGTCTGAGAAAATCATTTGGGAGGCGCCTCAGAAGTCGCAGCAGGTATTTTTTATAAAGCTTTTGGGCAGTAATGTTAACCTGGGTAACATTGCCCCCAATGAGATGGTGCCCTTAGAAACTATTCGTTTAGGCCTAAGAGGCGATACCTTCTCCCAATTTTTTGATTTCGACAAAGAAGGTCTTTTAAACTAAGGTTTAACCTGCCCTTTATTGCCCATCGGATTGTAGCTCCCATGGGCAATTGTGTTTTCAGATGTAGTATTTAAGCGCACCATTGCCATAGGTTCATGCAAAAAAGATCAATCAGAGACTATTTCTTACTCTTCACCAAAGGTGTAGCCATGGGGGCGGCAGATGTGGTGCCGGGAGTATCTGGCGGTACCATTGCCTTTATCACCGGCATTTACGAAGAATTGCTGGGCTCCATCCGCGCAGTCAACCTAGAGGCGATAAAGCTATTGGGTAAGTTTGACTTGAAAGGTTTTTGGAAGCACGTGAATGGGCCATTCCTGCTTACTTTAATCGGGGGCATTCTTTTTTCCATCGCCTCCCTTTCTAACCTCATCTTGTTTCTGCTAGAGAGCTTCCCGGAAATGCTGTGGGCCTTCTTCTTTGGGCTAATCATTGCCTCGGCGGTGGTGGTGAGCAAAAAGATAACAAAATGGTCGCTGCCAGTTATTCTGGCCGGACTGGCAGGCGCGGTTATAGCGTATTTTGTAACGGTAGCTACCCCCACCCAATCTCCGGAAACGTACTGGTTTGTTTTTCTGAGCGGTTCCATTGCCATCTGCGCCATGATTCTGCCCGGTATTTCCGGTAGCTTTCTGCTGGTGTTGCTGGCCAAGTACGAATTTATTTTGAATGCCGTTAAAGAATTGAGAATAGAGATAATTCTTACGTTTGCCGCCGGTTGTGTTACGGGTATTCTGCTGTTTTCGCATGTGTTGAACTACATGTTAAAACACTACTACAATGTGTCGGTAGCGTTGCTGACTGGTTTTATGGTAGGTTCTTTAAACAAAGTGTGGCCCTGGAAGCAGACTCTGCAAACCTACACCGACCGCCACGGCGTGGTAAAGCCTTTGGTGCAGAGCAACATTTTACCCCAAGATTATTCCGCTGTTACCGGCCAAGAACCATTTCTCTTGTATGGCATTTTGTTGGCCATTGTAGGGTTTGCCCTCGTCTACCTGCTGGACTATTTTACGGCCGATGATACTTCCTCCGAAGTTTAGAGGCACGGCAATTTCTCATGAGTAAATAATTTCTTCTTCTCTGCTCTAGCCATGGAAAATGTATACGGACTGGTAGGTCTCAAACTTGGCCACTCCTTTTCTCAGAAATATTTCACCGAGAAATTCAACGCCGATGCTATTGGCAACAGTAAATATATGTTGTTTGAGTTGGGGAGTATTGAAGAATTCCCGCAACTGCTAAAAGAAAATCCTAACCTAAAAGGATTAAACGTTACCATCCCCTATAAAGAAGAAATCATTCCTTTTCTAGACGGGCTAGACCCTGTCGCTGCGCGGATAGGGGCGGTAAATGTTGTTACGTTTGAAGGCGGTAAGCGCATCGGCTATAACTCAGATTATGTGGGTTTTAAACAATCTTTAGAGAAATTCTACCCGGTAACTTCATCGGCGACAGCCTTGGTGTTAGGAACCGGAGGAGCTTCTAAAGCCGTCATCGCAGCGCTAGAGGATTTGCAAATTGCGGTTCATCTGGTTTCAAGGCAAAAGCGAGCAGGTCATCTGACTTACCAAGATTTAACGCCAGCAGTTATGGCTAGTGTTTCGCTTATTATAAATGCATCGCCGGTAGGCACTTTCCCGCAAACAGACGCCGCGCCAGATATTCCTTACCAATTGCTTACGCCCCGCCATTATCTGTATGATTTGGTGTATAACCCCACCGAATCGCTTTTTATGAAAAAAGGAAAATTGGCGGGTGCCACTACCATTAACGGTTATGAAATGTTGTGCCTCCAGGCCGAAGCCGCTTGGCAAATCTGGAATTCATAATCTGTTTTAGGCCTGTTTTCTGAAAAACAGGCCTAAAACAGATTACTCTCCTTTGTCCGGTTTTCCATCAGAATAGTAGTTTTACAGATTTTATTGCCATAATTGCATAAGTATTCAAAGTAAATGGCGGATTATTAAAATATATTAATAATATTGTAGAAAGCTTATCAAGTAGGGTTATTTGTCATTTGATAGTACATTGCAAAAATCAAAGGTGAATAACTGTAAAGACCGGGCATGCCGCAGTCTTAGATATAGATAAGCAAGGTCCTATTTTTCATTAAACCAGCTACACATGCATAAAAAGTATTCCACTCCCAAAATTGTCAAAACCTGGGTGCTGCTTTTTTGTGTGCCACTGTACATAGGAGCAACATCGCTATGGATGAAGGATGAGATTAAGCTGGTCTTAACTGATTCTACCAAAGAAACCCAAATGGGCTCTTTAGAAAGCCAAGTACAAAAGTCATTTGCAGAGAAAAACCTTCAACACCAAACCGTGCTGCTGCCCAGCCAATACTAAACCCTTCTTCGGTTAAATCCATTTCTCTCCGCACCGCGCGGACTCTGGCCGCAGGCAGTTTCCGGCCTGTTTTTCTAAATACAAGGTTAAAACGCTAACTGTTTTAGGAAACTGCTAAACTCTATTGCTTTTTATGGTGTTATAATACGTTATCTTTGACTGTATTACGCGCCGCATGAAATTCGAACTTACCTCAGAATTCAAACCCACCGGAGACCAGCCCAAGGCCATTGAGCAATTGGTGCAAGGCATCCGGAACGGAGACCACGCCCAGGTTTTGCTGGGAGCCACCGGCACCGGTAAAACGTTTACCATGGCTAACGTTATCCAGCAGGTGCACAAACCTACGCTGGTACTCTGCCACAACAAAACCTTGGCCGCCCAATTGTACGGCGAGTTTAAGCAGTTTTTCCCCAACAACGCCGTTGAGTATTTTATCTCTTACTATGACTACTACCAGCCCGAGGCCTACATTGCCTCCTCTGATGTATTTATAGAAAAAGACCTGGCCATTAACGAGGAAATTGAGAAACTAAGGCTGCACGCCACCTCGTCGCTCCTTTCTGGCCGCCGCGATGTGATTGTGGTGGCCTCGGTGAGCTGCATTTACGGCATCGGGAACCCAGAAGAATTTGGCAAAAACATCATTCAACTGGTCCCCGGACAGAACGTAAGCCGCAATAACCTGCTTTACCAGTTTGTATCTATTCTTTACAGCCGCACCGAAGTAGAATTTACCCGCGGCACTTTCCGGGTAAAAGGCGATACGGTGGATATTTATCCGGCCTACGCCGATTTTGCTTACCGTATTTTTTTCTGGGGCGATGAAATAGAATCCATCCAACGGATAGATCCGGAGAGCGGCAAGAAAATTGCCGACGAAGATGGTATTTCCCTATTTCCAGCCAATCTTTTCGTTACGGGCAAAGACACGTTGCACCAGGCCATTAAGGAAATCCAGTTTGACATGGTGGCCCAGCACGCCTATTTTGAGAAAGAAGGCCGCGACCAAGAAGCCAAACGCATTAAAGAGCGCACCGAGTTTGACTTAGAAATGATTCGCGAACTGGGCTACTGCTCTGGCATTGAAAACTATTCTCGCTACTTTGACCGCCGTGAGCCCGGGGCTCGGCCGTTTTGTTTGTTAGACTATTTTCCAGATGATTTTCTGATGGTGATTGATGAAAGCCACGCCACCCTGCCGCAAGTAAAGGCTATGTGGGGCGGTGATCGCTCGCGGAAAACTGCGTTGGTAGAATATGGCTTCCGGCTGCCCGCCGCCATGGACAACCGCCCGCTTACGTTCAATGAGTTTGAGAGCGTTATGCACCAAGTGGTTTTTGTGACCGCTACCCCCGGCGATTATGAAATTCAAAAAGCCGAAGGCGTAGTAGTGGAGCAAATCATTAGACCTACCGGCCTGCTGGACCCTCAGATTGAGGTGCGGCCCAGCCAAAACCAAATTGATGATCTTTTAGACGAGGTAGACAACCGCATTAAAAGTGGCGACCGGGTTTTGGTAACAACCTTGACCAAACGCATGGCCGAGGAATTGACCAAATACATGGAGCGCCTTAATATTAAGGTAAAATACATTCACTCCGAAGTTAAAACTTTAGACCGCGTGGAGATTCTACGGGAACTGCGCCTGGGTATTATTGATGTGCTCATTGGAGTAAATCTGCTTCGCGAAGGTTTGGATTTACCCGAGGTAAGTTTGGTGACCATTCTGGATGCCGACAAAGAAGGCTTCTTGCGCGACCAGCGTTCCCTGATCCAAACCATCGGCCGCGCCGCCCGGAACGAGAACGGGAAAGTAATTATGTACGCCGACCGCATGACCGGTTCCATGCAACGCGCCATTGACGAAACCAACCGCCGCCGCGAGGTGCAGATGGAGTACAACATAAAGCACGGCATTACACCCAAAACTATTTTCAAATCTAGAGAAGCGATTCTGGGGCAGACCTCGGTGGCAGATTCTAACCGACCAAAAGAATCTAAAGCCTATTCTGGACCAGATGAAAGCCTGATGTCTATTGCCGCTGATCCGGTGGTGCAATACATGAAACGCGATGAACTAGAGAAAGTGATTAAGAAAACGGAGAAGCAGATGGAAGCCGCCGCCAAAGAATTAGATTTCTTGCAAGCCGCCAAATTTAGAGATGAGCTTACCGAACTCCGTAAACTGCTCAAAAGCAAGCGCGACTGATAAACTCAGTTGTAGCCCACTTTTGACAAGGTGAGAATAAATTGCGAATGGTGTTTTAGGCCTGTTTTTTCAAAAACAGGCCTAAAACACCATTCGCAATTCTGCCTGTGAAGGAAAAATCCTTTAAACCACTAATAGACCCTGCGTCCGCAAATCTAGCCAAGTGGTGGTGATTAGGAATTCTGGAAAGGTAAACGGCTGGTCTTCTGGATAATCAGCGGATAGGTTTTTGAGCAGATATTTGGTTTCGAATTCTTCTGCCAGGCGGCTAAGCCACGTGTGCAGCCATTGGCCCACTTCGGGAGTGGTTTTAAGTTGGGTTTCCTTCGTTTTTTCAGTGAAAGTGAGCACGGCGTTGTGGAAAGTGCGGCCTTTCTTGGTTTTAGTCACCATTTCTAGGGCAGGGGCGTTGCCCAGCCAGAGCACGCGCTGGTTCAGTTTTTCAGAATCAGGTTTGGGCAGCGCTTCAACGGCTTCAGCAATTAAATTTTTCGGCAGTGAAACCCGGGGTACTTTAAAATCGAACCAGAAAGAAAGAGGGTGCTCTAAACCAATGCTGTGCATGTAGTTGTACAACGATTTAGCCAAGCCGGGCCCAAATAGTTCATGGTCGGTGCCTTGCGGATCATGGTGCCAGAGGTCGTTATCGGCAAATAAGCCGGGCTCCGGGCCAATTTTGACGACGCCATATTTCTCCGGATTTTTGCCCACCGGGCTGTGTGCCGTCATAGAAAACCGGTGCCAATAACCGCTCTGAATGACGTTCTGGACAAACAATTGCCGCACCACTTCTAAAGAATCTACGGTTTCTTGCGCGGTTTGCGTGGGGAAACCATACATTAAATACGCGTGCACCATTATGCCGGCGGCCGTAAAATCTCTGGTTACGCGAGCCACTTGGCCAATGCTCACTCCTTTTTCCATTTTGGCCAGCAGCCGGTCAGAGGCTACTTCTAACCCGCCAGAAACGGCAATGCAACCGCTGGCGGCAAGTAAACGGCATAAATCAGCGGAAAACGTTTTCTCAAATCTTATATTTCCCCACCAGGTAATTTTCACGCCTCGACGGAGCAGTTCTACGGCCAAATCGCGGAGAGCTAGGGGCGGGGCGGCTTCATCCACGAAGTGGAAACCCGTTTGACCCGTCTGCGTCACAATTTGCTCTATGCGGTCTACCAATAACGTGGCGGGCGCGGTTTCATAGCGGGCAATATAATCTAAGGTAATGTCACAGAAAGAGCAGCGTTTCCAGTAGCAGCCGTGCGCCACGGTAAGTTTGTTCCAGCGGCCATCGCTCCAAAGGCGA
>JBBSSO010000030.1:0-10934 GCA_038241905.1 Cytophagales bacterium
CAAGTTTTGGTTATTCATGACTTGCTGGGCATTACCAAAGAATTTAAACCCCGTTTTCTGCGCCGCTACGCAGAACTCCACGAAACCATCACCGAGGCCGTAACCAGCTACATTAAAGACGTAAAATCCAAAGACTTCCCCACCGCCGAAGAAGCGTACTAAACGAGTGCTTTCCCATCGCGCCCAAGCGCGATGCCGTTTGCCCAGATTTTGCGCCAAAAGGCGATGCCGTTTGCCCTTGTTGGTGTTATCACCAACAAGCCCTAAACCCGCAGAAGAACCAAAGAACAACCTAAGCTTCCCTGCTGTTTTTGTGCCCTTGTTGGTGTTATCACCAACAAGTCCTAAACCCGCAGAAGACCCAAAGAACCACCAAAAAACCAGTCTGTTTTAGGCCTATTTTTCAAAAAACAGGCCTAAAATAGACCAATTACTTTACAACTTAATCTCTCAACGGCTTCTTCATCGCCCTAAAAAATATGCTAGACGTTTTGTTTGAAGACAACCATGTGCTGGTGGTAAACAAACCGAGCGGCGTGCTGGTGCAAGGCGATGAAACTGGCGACACTCCTCTTTCTGAGCTCGCCAAAGCTTATCTAAAGGCCAAATACCAGAAGCCGGGCAATGTATTTGTGGGCGTGGTGCATCGGCTTGACAGGCCCGTGAGCGGCGTGGTGGTGCTGGCCAAAACGTCAAAAGCACTCAGCCGCTTGAACGAGCAGTTCAAAACCCGGCAAACCGAGAAAATTTATTGGGCCCTTACCCGCCGCGCCCCGCAACCCCACACCGGCATGCTGGTCCATTGGCTACTAAAAGACACGGCCCGCAACGTAAGCAAAGCCCTCACCCACGAAAAACCCGGCAGCCAGCGCGCTGAACTTTCCTATACCCTGCTCCGGAACCAAGCCAACGCTTTTTTGGTGGAAGTCCGCCCCATCACCGGCCGCCCGCACCAAATACGCGTGCAAATGGCTTCCTTAAAATGCCCCATTCTAGGCGATTTGAAATACGGCGCTCCAGAACCGCTCCCTGATAAAAGCATTGCCCTGCATGCTCGTCAATTAGGCTTTTCGCACCCGGTTAGCAAAGAGTGGCTGCTGATAACAGCCCAGCTACCTGCCATCGCGGCTTGGCAGCCTTTTACTTCTTAGGTTTCCTGTTTTCAGGCTGTTTTTCCAAAAACAAGCCTAAAACAGGAAAATCGTGATGCTTGATAAAGGTTTAGATATGCCGATGGAAAGCGCGCGAAAGTTGTAAATAGAATTCTTAAAAGATGATTCTTGTCATTTTTGGGTAAATATCATTTCAGGCTTGGTCAAGTTACCGGTTGGCGTTGTATTTTTGTGAACTTAATTCCGTGAAGGCTGTTACCCAATAGCCAACCCGGCGCTTGAATTCCACTTTATTGCCTTATCACATATGATCATCTTACTTTTCTTTGTAGGCCATTGGTACCTTTCTCTGTTTATGCAGACGTTTTATTTACACCGGTACTCGGCGCATAAAATGTTTACCATGAACGCGTTCTGGGAGAAATTCTTTTTCCTGGTCACCTACATTAGCCAAGGTTCTTCTTTTTTATCGCCCCGGGCGTACGCCATTTTGCACCGCATGCATCATGCCTTCTCAGACACGGAACGCGATCCACATTCGCCGCACTTTTCTAGCAACGCGTTTTCTATGATGTGGAAAACCAAAAATATTTACAACGATGTTTTGAACAAACGCGTGGAGCCCGAAATGCGGTTTGAAGGCAATTATCCGGTTTGGCGTTTGATAGAAAGCATTGGCGACCATTGGCTTTCTAGGTTGTTTTGGGGGACGTTTTACGTGGTCTTTTACATCTACTTCGCGGAGTACTGGTGGATGTACTTGTTCCTGCCCCTGCACTTTTTAATGGGCCCGCTGCATGGAGCCATCGTGAACTGGAGCGGCCACAAATACGGCTACCAAAACTTTGACAACAACGACCGTTCTAAAAACTCTTTGTTTTTTGATTTTTTAACCGGCGGCGAGCTTTTCCAGAATAACCACCACAAACTGCCTAATCGCGTTAACTTTGGGGTAAAGTGGTGGGAAATTGACCCAAGCTACCCCGTTATCTGGACCCTAGATAAAATAGGTATTATCAAGCTCAAAAAAGCCAAAGTACGGTCTTAACGTTTCTTTAATCGATTGCCTTTGGGGGCAAATCTCTTTCGCCAGCGTGCTTTAACTGCGGGCAATTCTAAAGAGATAACAAGTGCTTTCCTAAATATTACCCTGACAAGCGGCTCTTTTTAAAAAGAGCCGCCTGTCAGCTTTTACGGCCCGCCAGTTTCCGGACCAAAGCCTCCATGGGTCCTTGCTTAAATTTAGCGGCCCAAACTTGGGTAGCCACCCAAAGCAGCGCCACCACTCCGGCATAAAGCAGCAGCAAATTAACAGGAGACAACGTGCCCATTAGGCGAAATCCGTACCCGTACATCAAAATACTAAAAAGGACATTTTGCACCAGATAATGCGTGAGCGTGAATTGACCCAACTGCCGAAGCGGCTCCCATACCTTAGAAAACAGAAACGGTAACAACGCGTAACAGGCCACTAGTCCGTAAAAATACCCTGCTAGTAACACTTCTCTAAGCCAATTTCCGCTAGTTCCTTGATCCTGATTTCTCCAACCGGCAAACACAAACCAGCTCCCAATAACCAGTACCAACGCAGCATGCGCGGCCATAGCTTTTACCGCTAAGGATTTTTGCTGGAGTTTTAATAATAGACCACTTTTGGCCAACGCGAACCCCAGCAGCATAAAGGCAAAAATTTTGGCGTAGAAAAAAGGAGCAGCTCTGCTAAAAAAAGATTGCGCGTAATCGGTGCCCCGGGCCACCGTAATTTTCCAGAAACTGCCTGTCTGGTACACTTCTGCTGCTGCGGTTGCAGGGTTATTTGTGGGCAAGAAGCCATCGCCAAGAAAACTGACCAGCAGCAAGAGAGCGCTTAAAGGAAACAGAATCTTTACGGGAATTTTTCGGCAGAGAACCAAGAGCAAGCCTAGGAAGGCATATTGCATTAATACATCGCCGGTCCACACAAAAAACACTTGCAGAAGCCCCAATAAAAAGAAAACACCTAGCCGGCGGATGAAATACGTCACCCCGACATGGGCCAAACTAAACGCAAAGGAAATCCCGAAAACCAAGGAAAAAATAGGGTAAAACTTGCCGCGCACCAAAATCATTAATCCGGTGATAAGCCAGTGGTTGAGTCCGTCAGGGTACTGGGCAGCGTAGTCCGCAAAAACTGCATTAGGCGAATGGATGGCAAACAAGTTCTCTATTCCTATTCCTAGCAGCGCCAAGCCGCGGAGCATATCTACGGCAGGCAGGCGAGCACTTGTTTGGAGCGGGAGATTGGCAGTGTGAGGCGGTTGCATTACCTTCGTTTCTTCTAATTGAGCCCAAGTTACGTAAATCTATGCGGCAGCGTCTCTCTCTCCGGATTCCATTTTTCTTGCTGGGCGCGCTGACCTTCTACGTTGCCACGGTAGAGATGCGCCCCGGCCGACTGTATTTCCTGCTCAATTACCTGCTGTTCCAAGATAGTCTGGCCACCTTTCTACTGTATTTGCTGGCCTTTGGGTTTTCGCTGCTGGGACTGCTGCTGCTTTGGTTAAACCGAAGCCAAAAAGTTTTTACCGTCTTTCTAGTTCTGCTGGCTCCTTGCCTTTTCATCAGTTTGGCCTACCGGTTAATTACAGGCTATAATTTTATGTATTCTGATGCCGTCCTGGCTTGGAATAATCTGCCGCTGGTGGGTACGGTGCTGGTAAACTATGCCGGCTCACTTCTCATGGCTTTGGTAGCCGCAGCATTTATACTTGGTTTGTTGGTTTTGGTGCGGCGGCAGGTGGCTTGGCGATCTACTTTGTCCACGACCCTTGTTTTTCCGATAGCCGCCTTGACCGCTTGGGCTTTTATAACCACCACCAACGGTCTCGTAGATGATTTTCCGGCTTTGTACCGAGTGCCAATTACGGCAGCCGTCACGCTGACCGACCGGGTACCGCAACCCCCGCGCGCGCAGGTAACTGCCCACCCCGTTACTGCTGGCGTCCCACATCTCTTTCTGTTGGTAGATGAAAGCATTACTGCCACGGAACTTTCCCTTAACCATCCGGCCTTGGCCACTACTCCTTTTCTTTCTACCATCCGCCACCAGCTTATTGATTTTGGTCTTGCTCGGGCGTTTACCAACCAAAGCGGCGGCAGCAACTTGGCACTTTTCAGCGGAGCTCGCTCCTCAGATTTGCCTGACAAAGATTTCCACCTGCTTGCTACCAGCTCTATTTTTCAGTTTGCTCAAAAAGCCGGTTATACAACGTATTATATAGATGCCCAACTCCAAGACGGTCTGCAAAACTTCATGAGTCCGGAAGACCTCAAATACATTGACCACGTTTTGCGTCCGGCTAAAATGCACCCCCAAGCCCCGTATTATGAACGCGACATGCTGGTAGCTGCTCAACTAACCCACCTCGCGAAGCAAAAAGGAAAAGTATTTGCTTACGTGGTAAAAGCAGGCGCGCATTGGCCCTACGGCCAAACGTATCCGCCCGATTCTGTGTTTTTTTCGCCGGTTTTGGCGGCACGAAGTTTTTACAAAGACCCAGAACGCACCCTCAACACCTACCACAATTCCTTACGGTGGACCGTAGATGAATTTTGGCGACGGCTTACCCAAGAAATTTCCGCGCAGGACAGCACCGTAATTGTTTACACCTCAGATCATGGGCAAAATCTATCGGAGGCCGGGATTAGCCTGACGCACGCCTCCGTTTATAACACCAATCCGCAGGAAGCCGCCGTGCCGCTTTGGATTTGGGACCCCGCTCAACTAGCCGCGGCGCCAGCCAAGGCAAAACAGGCATCAGTTATTTACAGCCATGCGCACATTTTCCCGAGCCTGTTACGCTTGCAAGGTTACGCCCCCGGTTGGGTAAAGCAGACGTACGGGCCATCGTTGTTAGATTCTGTGCCGGAAAATGCGGGGCCAAACGTATTTCTGGCCGGCGATATCTTCGGCCGAGGGCCGCATTCTTTGGTTCCTTTTTATCCAGCTAAGTCAATTTTTAAAAGATAAAAAGCTGTTTTGGGGCTGTTTTTGGAAAAACAGCCCCAAAACGCGAACAGGGAAAATTTTTAATTGCTTCTGATGGAAAAGAAGCAAATTTTACGTCCCTCTATTTCAGCTTCTTTATTGACAAGGTTGCCGTTTCATATTTAAAATTAATCCGTACCTTTGCCCCCCAATGCCGGACGGGTTCCGGCGCTATAACAAAAGTTACTATGCCTGTTAAAATCAGACTGGCCCGCAGAGGCCGCAAAAAAGCCGCTATGTACGATATCGTCGTAGCAGATTCTCGTTCACCACGTGATGGTCGTTTTATCGAGAAATTAGGGACCTACAATCCCCTTACCAACCCCGCCACTATCAATTTCAACGAAGACAAAGCGTTGGAGTGGTTGCTGAAAGGTGCTCAACCAACAGATACCGCCAAAACCATGCTATCGCATACGGGCGTTATGTTCCGGAAGCATTTGCAGATTGGAGTAATGAAAGGTGCTGTAACTCAGGAGCAGGCCGATGCCCGTTTCCATGAGTGGAAAAACGCCAAAGACGCCAAAACAACAGGCACTGCTGAGAAACTCGGAACCGACAAAGCTGCTAAAAAACAAGCGGCTCTTGAAGCTGAAACCAAAGTTAACCTAGCGCGCGCTGAAGCCATCCGCAAGAAAAATACCCCTGAGCCAGTAGCCGTAGAAGAAACCGAAGAAGAAGCACCAGTTGCCGCTGCTGAGGAAGTAGCCCCTGAGGCTCCGACCGAGGAAGCCGCTCCAGCTCCAGTTGCTGAAACTCCTGCGCCAGAAGCTCCTGCTGCAGAAACCGCAGTAGCTGAAACTCCAGTAGCTGAAACTCCGGCCACTGAAACTCCAGTTGCAGAAACTCCAGTTGCAGATGCTCCAGTTGCTGAAGCTCCGGCTCCAGAAACTCCTGCGGCTCCAGTTGCTGAAGCTCCGGCTCCAGAAACTCCTGCGGCTCCAGCAGCCGAAGCCACGGAAGAAGAAGCTCCTAAAGCCTAAAACTACCCGCCATGACGTTAGACGCCTGCTTTCAGCTGGGGTACCTTATGAAAACGCATGGCACCAAAGGCCAGGTAGTCGCGTTTTTTGACGTGGACTTTCCGGAAGAATACGATGAATTGGAATCAGTCTTTCTGTTGATGAACGGAAAGCTGATTCCTTTTTTCATTGATAGCCTTAACCCGCAAGACCGCGGCCGCAGCATCATCAAATTTGAGGACATTAACACCGTAATGGAGGCCGAAAAGCTGAAAGGCGTGGCTCTGTACCTGCCGCTCAAAGAACTGCCTGAATTGCCCGAAGGTCAGTTCTATTTCCATGAGGTGATTGGCTACTCCGTTATTGACGAGCAACTAGGCGAATTGGGCACGGTACAAGCTTTCTTTGATTTGCCCAACCAAGACTTACTGGCCATGGACTACCAAGGCCACGAAGTGTTGATTCCGGTGCAAGATGAGATTGTGCTGCGCACGAATAAAACGGAGCGTAAAATTTACGTAAACCTGCCCGATGGCCTGCTAGACGTGTACACCCAACCTTCTAACCGGCACGAGGAAGAACCGCCTTTGCCCGGCGAAGAAGAAGACGATGATGGCGCGGTTTGACATAATTACCTGCCAGCCGCACCTGCTCTCCGGCCCTTTTGACCATTCCATTTTAAAGCGGGCGCAGGACAAAGGCCTGGTGCAAGTGCATCTGCACGACCTCCGGAAATACGCCATCAACAAACACGGCCAGATTGATGATTATGCCTTCGGCGGCGGTGCCGGCATGGTGCTTATGGTTGAACCCATTGCCACCTGCATTAGGGAATTACAGGCGCAGCGCAGCTATGATGCGGTTATTTACATGACCCCAGACGGCCAAACGCTAAACCAGCCCATGGCTAACCGTTTGTCTTTGTTGCAGAACATCATCATTTTGTGCGGGCATTACAAAGGCGTAGACCAACGCGTGCGCGATCTTTTTGTGACCCACGAGATTAGCATAGGCGACTATGTTTTGTCTGGCGGCGAGTTGGCAGCAGCGGTTTTCGCAGATTCCTTAATCAGAATTATGCCGGGCGTTTTGAACGATGAAAGCAGTGCGTTGTCAGATTCATTTCAAGACAATTTACTGGCGCCTCCGGTTTATTCCCGGCCCGCCGATTTTGAAGGACACGGCGTACCAGATATTCTATTATCGGGCAATACGCCCAAGGTAGAAGAATGGCGGTTTGAGCAGTCCGTAGCCCGTACCAAGGCCTTACGGCCTGATTTACTGGCCGATGATAAAAATATCACTACTTGATTTACATTTAGCAAAATAACTTCTATCTTTGCAATCCGAATTTTGCAGACAATAGAGACACTATACCATAGTCATGAGCGAATTAATTAAATTAGTACAGCAGGAATACTCTGAGAAGCGCGCGTCTATCCCTTCTTTCGCTGCTGGCGACACGGTGAACATCCACGTAAAAATCCGGGAGGGTGCCAAAGAACGTATCCAGCAGTTTCAGGGCGTAGTTTTGCAACGCAGAAATGCTGGTTCTACTGGTGAAACCTTCACCGTTAGAAAAGTATCTAACCAAATTGGAACGGAGCGTATTTTTCCAGTACTTTCTCCTAACATAGAAAAAATTGAAGTTCTCCGCAGAGGTAAGGTAAGAAGAGCGCGTCTGTTCTACCTGAGAGGTCTTTCCGGAAAAGCGGCTCGTATCAAAGAAAGAAGAGGCTAAGCCATATTCTTTAGCTTTTGCTATCGCCATAAAACAGAAAAGCCGGTCTTGTACCGGCTTTTTTTTGTGCCTTTTTGTTTGGTTTTTGAACGCTAATACTGAGCGTCGGTCAGAAAATTGCTGACTTGAGTTGGGAAATCTTAACCTTAACGGGAAGATACATTTTTGAAAAAGTGCTTCGGCTCTGCCGATAGAATCTCCGCTCTAGTTGCCGAGTTTGCTGTATTAGGCCGGTTTTCTGAAAAACAGGCCTAAAACAGCAAATGCGACTACTTTTAAACTGGACTTTCATTTCCTGAAACCAACTTCTGCGTACACTTGCGAATAGAGCATAATTAACCACGAAGAAGAAGATGCAAAACAATCGTTGGAATGTAGCTGGTCGGCGAGCTTTGGTGACTGGCGGCACCAAAGGCATTGGCGCCGCCATCGCCGAAGAGCTTTTAAATTTGGGCGCCGAGGTGATGATAGTAGCCCGCCAGGAACAAGAAGTAACCGAAGCCGTAGCTGACTGGCGCGCCCGCGGCTTAAATGCTTCTGGCATGGCCGCCGATGTTAGCAAGCCCGCCGATCGGCAAAATCTGATGCAGTTGATAGAGAATACCTGGGGCACGCTAGATATTTTGGTGAACAACGTGGGCACCAACATCCGAAAAAAAATGAGCGAGTACACGCCAGAAGATTACCACTTTCTGGTGCAAACCAACCTGACCTCAGCTTTTGAACTTTGCCGACTTGCGTATCCGCTCCTTAAGCAATCTGGGCACGGCAACGTGGTCAATGTGTCGTCGGTGGCGGGGTTGGGTCACGTGCGCACGGGCGCTATTTACGGCATGACCAAAGCGGCGCTGGTGCAACTCACTAAAAACTTAGCCGCAGAATGGGCGCCAGACGGTATTCGGGTCAATTGCGTAGCGCCTTGGTACATTAGCACGCCGCTAGCCCAGCAGGTTTTACAGAACCCAACGTATTTGGCCGAGGTGCTCAGCCGCACGCCCAGCGGAACCATTGGGAAGCCCGCTGATGTGGCCGCCGCAGTGGCGTTCTTGTGCATGCCCGCCGCGGCCTATATTACGGGCCAATGTCTGGCCGTGGATGGCGGAATGAGCATTAACTTGTTTGGGTAAATTTGCGTTTTAGGCCTGATTTTGGAAAATCAGGCCTAAAACAGACCCGCTCAAACCTTACAGCAACTGTTTCAACCCTCGGTAGTAATTCTCTAGCGCAGGCGCGTGGGTGTGCAGAAACAGAAACGGCTCCACCAGTTCTAATTCCATTAATTGCAACTCGCCGTGCACGTCTACGCCGTCTACCCGGGCATACAGGCAACCGGGCGCAAACTGATCTACAAATTTCTGGGCTTGCGGCAACAAATGAGTCGGCGCGGGCTTCGGCTGGATAGTTCCGCCAAAGAAATGTTGAACCCTAAAATCGCCAGCTTTGGCGGATTTTAGCACCGTGTGGCTGTACTGCCCGTTGAAAAACAGAAAAGACCACTCTCCTTCTTGTTGCACTTGCGGCATAAATGGCTGCACCAAATAATCTTCATCGGCTAAAAGATTTTGTATGGTTGGGAGCACCGTTGGCACGTCTATGCGCTTTACCACCAAGGTATTTTTAGCGCCGCCGCTTACGCTTGGCTTCACAATAATCTTCTCCGTCCCGAAGCGGGTAAAATAAGTTTCTAGCGCTACGGGCTGGCTGCGCGGCAAAAGTTGGGTGGGCACCACGGGCAAACCGGCGGCCGCAATTTCCAGCAGATATTTTTTGTCAGCGTTCCAGCGGATGGTAGAAAGCGGATTAAGCGTGCGCAAACCCAAAGCCTCAACTTGGTTTAGCCAAGCTGTGAAGGCCGTAAACTTATCAAAATAATCCCAGGGAGATTTAAAGAGAGCCAGGTCATATTGCGTCCAGTCCACCGCGGGATTATCCCAGACTTCGGGCGTTAGGTGCAAGCCTTGGGCGGTTAGATATTCCACTAGTACGGTGTCTTCGCCTCCGCTCAAAGCGCCGTAGCTCTGGATGGCATCGTAAGTAATGAGGGCTATTTTCAAAGTTTTAGGCGAAGTTATAAACTGAATACGAGGTAAAAATTAACTCTTTTCTAGGGCAAGAAAAACCGTTGGTAAAGGTCGGTTCTTTTTAGGAATTTTTGGGCGATGGTTCCGTAAAATTCCGGTTTTCCATCGGCCGATGAGGCCCAACAAACGAAAGCTGTTTTAGGACTGTTTTTCAAAAAAGAGGCCTAAAACAGCCTGAAAACTAAAACTCCTCATCGCGCAGCGCGACCTTTAACGGAATCCTTTTTATAAACTGTTAGTTTCAGTCTTATTTTTCTGAAATTAGGCCAAAACAAATTCCTTCCGCGCTTAGATTCTACTCCTATGATAAAAAATTACTGTCTCTGGCTGGCCCTCTCGTTGCTTTTTGTGGGCTTCGGCTGCAAAACCGATTATCAAAACCTGCCCGCTTTTACGGATAAAAAACAGTGGCAAGCGGTGGTGGAAACCCCATCCGGCAGCACCGTTCCTATGGTATATGATGCCGAAGAAAAAGAATTTGCACCCGTTATAGAAGCCGGGCAGCCGCGCGTAATGGAGTTTTTGCCCTACTTGGGCAACCACGGTTTTATACCGTCTACTTGGGTAGATACAGTGGTGGGCCAGCCCATGCGGCCGCTGCCCGTGTTAATTTTATGCGACCGCAAGGAGCCGGGCACCGTGTTGGAAATTTTGCCCGTGGCCGTGCTCATTACGGAGCGCGACGATCAGTGGCACCACCTAATTATTGCCGTGCCCGCCCGGCCCACGGAGCAAACCATTTCGCCAACTTCTTACGCTGATTTCTCGGCTCGTTACCCGGCGGTAAAATCCATTGTGCAGCAGTGGTATTTAGCCGAAAATCGGCACATCCCTACCCGTTTGGTGGGCTGGCGCGATGGCGCTTTTGCTGAAAAAATGATGCAGCGCTGGGTTAAATAAACGCCCTGTTTTAGGCCTGTTTTTGCAAAATCAGGCCTAAAACAGCTTTTACCTTTTCTAATATTTGCCCCCAAACAGTTCAATTTTCTTAAGCACGGGTCTTTCTTTACC
>JBBSSO010000031.1:0-10821 GCA_038241905.1 Cytophagales bacterium
TCTTTCACCAGCTGCAACTGGTCTTTAATATTGCCCATCGGAGTTAGCACATCTTTGAAATTCTTCTCTGGCGCTAATACTTTCAGACTTTCCTCGGATGGTAATTCAATGTTTACGCTCAACCTATCGGCGTATAAGCCGGCTTCTTTAATAAGTTCTTCGCTAGCCCCCGGAATAGTTTTTAGGTGGATGTAGCCGTTAAAAGCGTGTTCTTGCCGCAACTTTTTAGCCACGCGCACCAGCCGTTCCATGGTATAATCTGCGTTTTTAAAAATGCCCGAACTCAAAAACAAGCCTTCTATGTAATTGCGGCGGTAGAAATTAATGGTCAGGTCTACCACTTCTTGCACGGTAAAGGCGGCGCGCTTTACGTCATTACTTTTGCGCGACACGCAGTACGCGCAGTCAAAAATGCAAAAATTGGTGAGCAGAATTTTGAGCAGAGAAACGCAGCGGCCGTCTTCTGTATAGCTGTGGCAAATGCCCATGCCTTCGGCGTTGCCCAAACCTTTGTTGTGATTTTTACGCTTGCCGCCGCTAGACGAGCACGAAACATCGTACTTAGCAGAATCAGCCAGAATACTTAATTTTTCAATCAAAGAAGTTGACATCTGCTATGCTATTTGTGGTTCTGAATGCGTTAGCAAGGTACGTAGCCATCGGCTAAAAAACTAATAAATTTAGTAAATAAATTTTTAATATGCTTCCACTAACTAATATAAATAGCATTTAAGCTTCATTAGCGCGGAATCAGGTATTTTTGATGTATTTTTAGGAATGAGAAGTTGGGCATGAAATCAAAGCCGTTTTTGTTTAGCAAGTACAGTGGACTGAGGCAATGGCTGCTGAGCCTGTTGCTTGTCTGCGCCGCCGCTTCTGCTAGCTTTGCCCAAGTAGATTCCCTTGCCCCGGTGTTGCAGCAACCTCCGGTGGTGGTGGCTCCGCCAGATACCGCTGACCCCAAAAAGTTTCTACAAACGCTCAAGCGCATGAGCCAGCGAAAGACAATTTTTGGCCGCGCTATACGGGCGTTGGTCGTGTTTAAACCTCGGCGCGTAGAAGGTGCTATTGACACTGAATTATTGCCCCAAGGCAGGGAGCACCACAATTACAAGGTTGTGCGCAACATCTATTTTAAACGCTTAGATGCCTTTGGCTACTCCATACATGATACACTTTCTCTGCCAGACAATCCGTTAAAGAACTTGGGCAACGCCCTGCACATGCGCACCAAAGAAGGGAAATTGCGCAACTCGCTTTTGTTTAAAAAGGGTGAACTGTTGGCCCCGCTGGCCTTGTCAGAATCGGAGCGATTGCTGCGGCAAACTGCCTATATTTTAGATGTCCGGATCTTGGTAAATGACAGTACTTCTACCAATGACAGCCTAGATATTGTAGTTATTACCAAAGACGTTTTTAGCATTAGTGGCTCTGGCTCTGTGAGCACCTCGGGTACTCGTTTATCGCTCCGCGATATTAACTTTATGGGCGTGGGCCACCAGATTAGAACCACCTACCGCTTTGGTTTGGATGAACCGCAGCCCTGGAAATTTAAAGGCGCTTACTTAATTGAGAATATATCGCGCAGCTACATTTCTGCGGAGCTCAATTACGAGAACACGCATTATTACAACCAGCAAAGCCTTACATTTAGAAGAGACTTTTTCTCTACCAACACCAAGTACGCCGGCGGGGCTTCCATTGGCTGGTACCAAACTTTAACACCCAATTATTACGCTGAACCAAACCCAGAACCGGGGGCCGAGCTAACGCACAAACCGCTGGATTACAACATTCAGGACATTTGGGTGGGCCGCGCTTTCCAGTTAAAGTCTTATGATCTAGCGCAAGATAATCCTAGTCGGTTAATTGCCGCCGGTCGATTTTTAAACGTAAAATACACGCAAGGCACCAGTCTGCCCACCATCCAGAGCGCGCGGCTTTATTTGGCGGCATTTGGCTATAGTTTTAGAAGGTATTACAAAGATCAGTACCTGTTTGGGTTTGGTAGAACCGAAGACGTACCGGCAGGCAACCTGTTGGCCGTAACAGCCGGCTACGAAGATGGCTCCATCAAAAACCGCCCGTACGTAGGCATTAAGGGCGCTTTTGGCAAGCACCGCACCAACTTAGGGTACCTGTATGCGGGCGTAGAGTACGGCAGCTACCGCCACAACAACGCCTGGGAACAGGGCGTGTTCACCTCAGAAGCTTTGTTTTTTACCCGACTTTACAAAGTAGGCAACTACCGCTGGCGGCAATTTCTCTGGAACCGCACCTCCTTAGGCTTGCGCCGCCCCGACCTGATGGCGCTGGATATTAACAACGACGAAGGCATAAGAGGTTTTCGGTCAGATGCCGTGCGTGGTTACCGCAAATTTGTGCTCAATTATGAAAGCAACCTATTTACGCCACTCAGTTTGCTTGGCTTCCGGTTGGCGGTAATCGGCTTTGCCGATGTGGCCTGGATTACCCAAGTAAACAACCGTTCGCCTTTCAAAGAAAAGCCTTACACGGGGTTTGGACTGGGTTTCCGGTTCCGGAACGAATACCTCACGTTTAACACCATTCAGGTTTTGCTAGGCTATTATCCGCGCGTGCCGCACCTAGAAGGCCGCCAAGATTTAAAGCTTTTCCAGACATCCCGCCAGTATTATGATTTCAACGACCTGCGCTTTACCCAGCCGCTCATTACTGAATTTAGGTAATTTAAATCACGTTGTTCTTATATTTCCTTCCATTTTTATTATTAGATAGTGTCAAAACACTATTTTGCACGACCTTGCGCGCACCTCCCTTTTTTTGGGCTATTGGTTCTTGCATTCCTAACCCATTCTAAAGCAGCTTTCCGTTTGAAAACACATATTCTTTCTGTCAGATACCTGTGTCTGGTTTCCCTGCTGTTCTGCTTTTCCGTTTCCTTCGGCCAAAATACATCCAACAAAGGCCGCGATTTTTGGATCGGGTACATGGCGCATATTGAAAATGAGACCTTAAACCCCCAGAGCGGGGTATCTCAGATGAACCTGTACATTACCTCAGATGTCAATACCACGGCCACGGTAACTGTAGGAGACGGCGCGGCTTCCACCCACAACATTATCGCCAATTCCGTAACCGTTGTATCGGTGTCGCCTTCTGCCGCCTATGTGGGCGCCAGCGAGGCCATCGTTAAGCGGGGCATCCATGTCACTGCTGCGCAACCCGTAGTAGTGTATTCGCACATCTACCACCTAAATAAATCTGGTGCTACGCTAGTCTTGCCTACGCCTACGTTGGGCCGTTCTTACTATTCTATTAACTACCATCAAGCCGTTCTTAGCCCAGAACCTGAGCGGGCCACTTCTCAGTTTATGATTGTAGCGCTGGAAGACAATACCGTGCTGGAGATAACGCCCACCGCTAATACGCTAGGCGGCAGACCCGCCGGTCAAACCTTTTCGCCCCCGCGGCCTTTGATGAAAGGCGAAGTATACCAAGTACGGTCTTTATCTGACCTGTCTGGCAGCAAGGTAGAATCTGTAAGCACCGGAACGGCGGGATCTTGCAAACGGATTGCCTTTTTCTCGGGCAGTTCTTATACCTACATCCCCACGCCTTACAATTGCTCGGGCAACGCCTCCGGCGATAACCTGTACCAGCAGCTGTACCCCGTAAGTGCCTGGGGCAGAAACTTTGTAACCGCTCCCTTCCAAAGCCGTTTTTCTGGGGAGATTTACCGGGTGCTGGCCTCAGTAGACAATACAAAGATTACGGTAAATGGCCAATCCGTTACCCGCAACAAAGGCAAATTCTATGAGTTTGAAGGAAACTCTACCCATTTCATTTCTGCGTCACAACCGGTACAGGTAACGCAATATACCAAAAGCCAGGGCTGTGACGGTGTGTTAAGCGATGCGGACATGGTATTGATCAACCCCGTGGAACAGACGTTAAAAGATATCACGCTTTACTCTTCACCCAACTACCAGATCAGCAGCCACTTTATTAACGTGACTATGAAAGCCCAAGACACGGCCACGTTCCGGTTAGATGGCAGAAAAGTACTGTTCTCGCCAGTGCCCCAAAACACATTGTATGCCTATTCCCAGAACTCGGTTTTTTCCGGCAACCACACGCTAAAAGCAGACAGCGGTTTTAATGCCATGGCTTACGGTTTTGGTAACGTAGAATCTTACGCGTATTCTGCAGGCGCCAACGTAACCAACCTCACCCAAAACATTACGGTCCTTTCAGACAGTATCTGTGAAAACCTGGACATTAAGTTCAAAGGTTTTGCTGCTTATGAGCCGCTGGCCTGGAAATGGGATTTCGGGGATGGCAGTACGTCTACCAACCAAAGTCCGGAGCACCGCTTTGCCAAACCCGGCAACTATACCATCTCCTTAGTCACCACCAAGGCCAACGCCATTGACTGCGATTCTCAAGACTCCACATTCATTGAATTACAAGTGCATGACACGCCCAATACCAATTTTTCTTATGTCACGCCTTGCACTAATGACAGTACCCAGTTTACCAACACTACCGTTCTGGCAACCAGTGAAAAAGTAAAAATCTGGCGCTGGGATTTTGGTGATGGCACTACGTCAGGCAAGCAACACGTAACCCACTTGTACAAATCGCCGGGCACTTACATTGTGAAGTTGTATGCTGTCACGGAGGCCATGTGCGTGAATGAAACCTCTAAAACGGTCATCATTTACCCGCCGCCGCAAGCCAGATTTTCCCTGCCATCCAACTGCGGCATCAGCCTCACGTTCCAAAACCTGAGCACCGCTACTGCGCCCAACACCATGCACTACGAATGGGATTTTGGCGACGGAACTGCCAAGGTTACCACCAAAGATCCCAGGCACACCTTTGCCGCTACGGGCACTTACCTAGTGAAATTGAAAGTCACCTCAAACGTGGGTTGCGTAGATTCTACCCAGCAGCTGATAGAAGTTTTCCCGAAGCCGGTGGTCAACTTTTCCTTACCTGATATTTGCCTGCGGGACGAGGCCGTTTTCCAAAACCTTTCCTCCGTTCCGGCGGGGACGCTTTCGTATAAATGGTTTTTTGGCGATGGCAACACTTCCACCGAGGTCAACCCCCGGCACCGCTACGCCGCTGTGGGGAATTATGCGGTAAAGCTGGTAGTAACCTCAGATAAAGGTTGCCGCGATAGCCTCACCACCACGTACACCATCAACGGATCTACCCCTACGCCCAACTTCACGGCTTCCTCGTTCTGCCAGCGCGAAGGGGTCTCTTTTCAGGATGCCAGCTCCGTGGTCTTCGGGAAGGTAGTGCGGTGGGAGTGGAATTTTGGCGATGGTTCTACTTCACTCGAGCAAAACCCCCAACACGTATATGCCGCCGCCGGTACGTACCAGGTTTCTTTGCGCGTTTGGTCGGGCATTATCTGCACCGATGTTATCACTAAAACCATTACCGTGCTGCCCAGCCCAACGGCTACGTTTACCTCTCCGGCTACCGCGTGTACCGGCCAGAAAACAATCTTTATCAATACATCTTTAGCCAACGGAAGCGGTCCTCTAACCTATTCTTGGACCTTTGGCGACGGAACCTCCTCATCAGAGGCAAGTCCGGCACACACCTACACCACTCCTGGAACGTATACCGTCACTCTAATTTCTACCGGGGCCAGCGGCTGCGCCCAAACCGTTCAAAAAACTATTACCGTAGCAGAATCACCTACGGTGGAGGCCGGCCAGGGAGGCACCATTGTGCAGGGCGAAACGCTACTTTTAAGCGGTTCTGGCTCGGCTGCACTGCTTTGGTCACCGGCTACGGGTCTGAGTGACCCTACGGTTGGCAATCCCATCGCATCGCCCATTGAAACCACGCGTTATTACCTTTCAGCTACCACCGCCGCAGGTTGTACCGTGGTAGACAGCGTGGATGTAGTGGTAATGAACCGACTGATTATCCCTAAAGCTTTTTCGCCGAACGGCGACAATATCAACGAGACCTGGCTGCTGGAAGGCGTGGAGGAATATCCGGCCGTGACCGTGGAGATCTTTAACCGCTGGGGCGAGTTGATTTACTCCTCGAAAGGCTATTCCGTGCCCTGGGACGGGAAACGGCATGGGCAAGACTTACCAGTGGGCGCTTATTACTACATCATCAACCCCCAGAACGGGCGGGCTAAATTCTCTGGCTCGGTGACCATTCTGCGCTAAAACAAGGACTATGCTAAAATATCTACTTCTGCTGGTGGGCTTGTTATTAGTTTCTAAGGAAATGGTAGGGCAGCAGCTGCCGCAGTACAGCCATTACATGCTCAACCCGCTGCTGCTAAACCCAGCCGTTGCCGGTGCCGACAATTATCTGGACATCAGGTCTGGGTACCGGAAGCAGTGGGTGGGCCTGGAAGGCGCACCTTCTACCTATTACCTAAGCGCGCACATGCCTATTTTCCGACGAGCGTATTTAAACGCCCCCACGCCATACCACCAGGAACCACAACCCAAACGGTCTAAGTATCTGGAGAACTGGCGGCCATCGCACCGCAACACCTACCAGAAAGTACCCGCAAACCACGGCGTGGGCATGCTGGCACAAATGGACCAAGCCGGTGGCCTCAAACGCACCGATGTGCAGGCCGTGTATGCGTACCACCTCCCCCTATCGAATAGATTAAAAATGGCAGCGGGCATTGCCGCTGGGCTTACCCAATACAGCCTGAACCACGAGCTGATTTCATTTACGGATCCTAACGATCCGGTGGCACAGGACGCAGATTACAACCGCATAAGGCCTAATTTAAGCGTAGGTGTTATTATGTATAGCAACCGGTTTTTTGGGGGCGTGTCTTTGGCGCAAATTATCCCGGCTTCCTTTTCATTTAAGACCACTACCCCAGATGTTCCGGCGGAGCAGCAGCGCCACGTTTTTGCCCACGTCGGCTACCGGTGGTCAGTATCTAATGACATTCAGGTAATCCCGTCTGTGGTGGTAAAATACGCCGATGCCACTGCTCTTTCTTTTGATGTGAACGCCAAGGTGTATTTAAAGAATTTTATGTGGCTGGGCGGCTCTTACCGGCATGACGACGCCATGGTTGCCTCGGCGGGCATCCACCTGAAACAGATGTTGCACCTGGGCTACAGCTATGATCTGAACACGTCGCATCTGAGCACGGTGAGCACCGGCAGCCACGAGATCATGCTGGGCCTCACTTTGCTGAATAAACAAGCTATCTTCTCCAAAGCACAGTATTGGTAAAACCTGTTTTCGGCCTATTTTTCTAAAAACAGGCCGAAAACAGGTTTCCTTTTGGCCCAGAGTAATGGTTCCTTTCTTTACCTTTGCTCATATCTTTTTACATTGGCGCACTATGCTTAACCTCGGCGATTACAACTACCTAGAAGTCCTGCGAGAACTGGAACACGGTCTGTACCTGGGCTCAGACGATGGCGATATTTTGCTGCCCACCAAATACGTACCGGCCGGCACCAACGTGGGCGACATGGTGAGCGTTTTTGTTTATAGAGACTCAGAAGACCGCCTCATTGCCACCACCTTAGAGGCCAAAGCCAAGGTGGAGCAGTTTGGCTGCCTGCAAGTAAAAGACGTAAATAGCTTCGGGGCGTTTCTTGATTGGGGCCTGGAGAAAGATTTATTTGTGCCGTATTCCAACCAACATGAGCCGCTGCACCCCGGCCAATGGGCGCTGGTTTATTTGTATTTAGACCAAACTTCTGACCGAATTGTGGGCTCTACCAAACTAGCCCCGTTCCTGAACTATGACCCGTTGCCAGATGCTGAGGGAGACCCGGTGAACCTTTTAATTGGTCCCGAAAAAGCGTTGGGTTACCAAGTAATTGTCAACAACAAATACCTAGGCATGCTGTACCGCAACGAGGTTTTTAGAGCGCTAGAGCCCGGCCAACAAACCCAGGGCTACCTCAAGAAAATCAGAGATGACGGTAAGCTAGACGTAAGCCTCCAAAAGCAGGGCTACGATGAAGTTACCCAAGCCACCGAGCTCATTTTACAGCACCTAAAAGCCGCGTCAGACGGTTTTTTGCCCCTCACTGATAAAAGCGAACCAGAAAAAATCTACCAGCTGCTGGCCATGAGCAAGAAAACGTTTAAAAAAGCGGTGGGCGCACTCTATAAAAACGGCCAAGTAGAATTATCGCCTACGGGCATAAACCTGCTCGCGCAGCCTTAGATTTTCTTTCATCATTTTGCTTCTATTTCTTCATCGGCCGCGGCCGATGGGAGATTTTGCCTTGCTTTTTTACCAGACATTTTTGTTTAGTGAGGCAAAACCTGAATTTATCTGGGTTAGCTTTGGCTTGGCAAACCCTTGCCAAGGTTCTCCGTTAAACCTCAGAAGCACCTTTTGCTTGGTTGGGCGAGGCACATTTTCTGCCCTCCAGATTTCTTTTACACTCCTAAATCTTAAAATATGGGATCTACCAAAGTTGCGCTTATAGCCGGGGCCAGCGGCTTGGTAGGCGGCCACTGCCTAGAATTATTGTTGCAAAACCCAAGGTACAGCAAAGTTATTTCCGTGGGCCGCAAAACGCTGCCGCTGCAACACCCCAAACTGCAACAACTAGAAGTCAATTTCGACAATTTGGGCAAATTCCGCCACAGCCTCGTCGCCGATGACGTGTATTGCTGCCTGGGCACCACCATTAAAAAAGCTGGCTCCAAAGAGAACTTTTACAAGGTAGATTACACCTACGTTATTCAGCTAGCCAAACTAACGGCCTCTCACTTTGCCACGCAATTTCTGGTTATTTCGGCGCTGGGCGCCGATGCTCAATCGCGCATTTTCTACAACCGCGTAAAAGGCGAGATGGAAAATGCCGCCAAAAATTTGCCATTCACCGCCGTTCATATTTTCCGGCCGTCCCTCCTGCTCGGCGACCGCCGGGAAGCCAGATTTGGAGAAAAAGTGGCGGCTAAAGCCATGAAATGGTTCGGGTTTCTGATGAAGGGTCCGCTGAAACCTTACCGCGCCATTGCAGCCAAAACTGTGGCCAAGGCCATGTTAGAAGCAGCTGAGCAAGACGGCGGCGGCGTTAAAATTCATTCTTCTGAGCAAATGCAACAGTTCAAATAAACGCCAAAATATGCTTCTGGTTTTAGGCCTGTTTTTGGAAAAACAGGCCTAAAACACCTTTTGTAAATCCTCCGTAAAAGGCAGAAATTCTACCAAGATGAAACCCACGCAGCCGCCCCAAATTAATCATCATTTCCCGCGCAGCACCCAATATGACCCGCAATGGGTTCGGGAACATTCTATGGGCGAAAACGTGCTGTTTAACCTGGAAAGTATTACTTCTCAAATTCCGTTTAAAAAGGGAATGCGCGTCTTGGATTTGGGCTGCGGCAAAGCGGCCAGTTCTATCTTTCTGGCCAAGGAATTTCACGTACAGGTTTGGGCTGTTGATGAAGCCATCTCGGCCACCGAGAATTTCCACCGCGTGCAGGCAGAAAAGCTAGAAGACCACGTATTTACTATCCAAGCTGATGCTCGTAATCTGCCTTTCCCCGAAGAGTTTTTTGACGTCATTCTGGTCATTGATTCTTACACCTATTTCGGGACCGATGACAAGTATTTGCCTTACATTTGCCGGTTTCTGAAACCAGACGGCTACATTGGTATTGTAGACGTCTGTTTTAAAGAAGAGATTGAAACGCTAGACCAAGTGCCCGATTTTCTGCAATCAGATTTTCAGGATTATTGGTACTACATCCACTCCGTGGAATGGTGGCGCAAGCTCTGGGAAAAAACCGGCTTGGTCCAGATTACTACCGCCGAGTTGCTCCCCGCCGCCGACCTGATTCGGGAGCAGTACGTGCGAGATTTTGAGGAAAACGGTGGCAAAAAAGACCCATTTGCCCGTGCCCTAAAAAAAGACAACGACCACAAAATCAGCTTTTTCAGGCTGGTAGGGCAAAGAACTTCCCGTGATGCCTATCTTCAATCATATAAAAAGTGATACCTTTACCGCAGGCCATCGCCCGCAGGGCAGTTTTGCGCTCCCTTATTTTTAGCGGTTTTGGTAAAATAAAAAAGCTCACTAGCGGTTTATAGAAGCAGATATTCTGGCCAAGAAAGGCAGATTATCTTTTATATGAGAAAAAACAAATGTCTTGGGTTGGGGCTGGCCCTGTTAGCCCTTAGTGTTTTAAGTATCGCGCCGCAAGCGAAGGCCCAGAAACTGGGATTGGGCGTGCGGCTGGGCGGCTATACTTCTGGCGTAAGTGGCAAATATTACCTTAATGATAACGCGGCCATTGAAGGCATTGTGGGCACCAGTTTTGGGCGGCGCGGCGTGCAGATTACCGGGCTGTACCAACTACACTCCCCGGCGTTGGGCATGGCAAATTTACAGTGGTTTTATGGGGCAGGTGCGCACGTAGGCTCCTTTGAACGGGGCTATTATTACAAGCACCACCACAAACACCACAACGGTCCTTACAAAGAAAAGCTCACCACGGTGGGCTTAGACGGAATTGTAGGTTTGGAATATCAGATTACGGAAATTCCTTTTACCCTCGGCCTCGATTTTAAGCCATTTATCGATGTCAACGGAGATGGAGTTTTCTTGTTTCCGGATGGTGCTCTGACAATCCGGTACATGTTCTAATGCTTCCCCAGACCTACTAGAAAAGCCCCGCCACAGCGGGGCTTTTTGATTTACCCCAACCGCGTTTCAATTTCTGTTTTCGGCGTGTTTTTCTAAAAACAGGCCCAAAACACAGTGCTCCCAATTTATTAGACAATGTAGCGTCGTAATATTATTACGACGTGTCTCCATGAAACAAAAACGCCTCTTTTACCATCAA
>JBBSSO010000032.1:0-10517 GCA_038241905.1 Cytophagales bacterium
TTGTACAAAGTGACCTTCCTAGATCTCCAATTTTAGAAATAGTTGATTTCTCATACATTAGGATATTAGAAGGTTTCAAATCTTGATGACTGATTTCTACTTTGTGTAATTGTTCTAATCCAACAGCTACATCATGGAGTGATTTAATTTTCCATGCCATTTCGGAGTTGTTTGAAAATTTTATATTTGACCTTATATCCCCTTCAGCAATTTCAAAAATTAAATACGGTACAGTAGGAATTGTAAAGTTGGGTAAATTTAGCTCTCCTTCGTCTATTATCATCGAAACTTTACTTAACCTATTCTCTTTGCACTTTAACAAAAGGCTTTTTTCAAATTCAAATGCATTAGTCTGTTCTTGCAATATTTTAACAATACTTTTTCCTTGAAAAATCTGAAAAAAAGCATTGAAATTTAAAGCTTTTAAAAATGCCTCTTCTTGTCCATTGGTCACTTTGTAACAGACACTAAAGAAACCACCCGTACTTCCATCTTTAGGTTCAACTTTTTCGCAAACTAACCAATCGTTCTTCAGTCTTTCACCAAGAAGGTTATGTGCTGCAATATCACTTTGGCCCATAATATTAATTTATTTACCCTAAATATACTCTTAATTGTAGAAATCTACAATTAAGGGCAACTGCCACTTATAAGAAAATTAAAACCATTACCTACAACCCATACACCTTCTTCCAAACTGCAAAATTAATAATCCTCCACAACCGGAGCGTTCCTCCGCGCGAGGCTGCCGCAAACGTAGCGTCCCAGTTTTGGAGCAGCGCGTCGGTGTTGATGAATTCATTTAGGTCTGGGGTGATGTATTGCCGAAGTTGGTCTTTCATTTCCGGCAGCCACGCACTTTCCGGCGTCGCGAAGCCAATCTTGTCTTTCCGAGTCCGGACGGGTTCTGGAATAAGGCCGCGCATGCTTTCGCGGAGGAGGTACTTGCTTTGCCCGTTGTGTAATTTGTACCCCGATGGCACTCCAAATACATATTCCACCAGTTCATGGTCGTCTACAAACGGCGTGCGCGACTCTACCGATGCCCACATGGAATTTCTATCGGCGGTACGCAGCAGCATTTGCAAGTACCAACCCGTGAAATAATCGGATAAAGTATGGTTCAGGGAAGTAAGCGGATGCACGGTTTTTCCTGCGATGGCTTTGCTCTGCTGCGCCACGAAGTCGGGGTTCAGGAAGCGCCATTCTGGTCCTTGGGTGTAAGCGGCGGTTTGGCTAAATAAGAAAGCATTTTTGCGGAGCAGGTTTTTGCCTACTTGCGCCGCCAAGCTTTTTACGCCAGAAAGTCGTACTTCACCTTGGCGCATTTCAGCCCAAAGCGCTTGCCAACGACCAGTTTTCGCCAATTCCCACCAGACGGGCGCGTTGTGTAGCCAGTACCCCGCAAATAGTTCGTCGGCGCCTTGTCCGTCTAAAGTCACGGCAAATCCGGCTTCCTTTACTTTCTGCATTACGGCAAATTGAGCGTAGGTGCTACTGTTGAAAAACGGCACGTCCTGGGCATAGACCAATTCTTCTAGCTGATTTACCAAGCCATCGGCCTCCGGAAAAACGCGGTGCCAGGTAGCGTTCGTCGCGTCTACCACCTGCTTGGCCCAATGACTTTCATCAATGGCCGCTCCCGGAAACCCTGCGGTAAATACGTTGGTGGGCAGAGCTTGGGGAGATTTGCCGTCTTGGGATTGTATTTCCTGCATTAACCCTACAATAGCCGAACTATCTAACCCGCCGCTCAGGCAAGCGCCCACGGGTACATCGGCTAGGAGCCGAGAACGCACTGCGGCTTTCACTTTCTCCTTTACTTCCTGGATGTATTGGTCTGCTTGTGACTGTTTAAAAACAGCAATTTGCGAGGTGGTGAGCAAGGTATAATAGCGCCGCTGGGTTAGTTGGCCCGAGGCTACCTCCAGCGTTAAAGAAAAGGACGGGGCCAACTCCTGAATATTCTGGAAAAGATTTTCCGCCGGATTGAATTGGCCCAGCGCCAGATAGTCAAAGGCCGCCACCGGATTTATTCCCGTTTGGACGTACGGTAATTTCACCAGCGCTTTCTGCTCTGAGGCAAACGCAAAAAACCCGTTGCCATGGTAATAGTACAGCGGCTTCACCCCGAAGCGGTCGCGGCTTAAATACAGTTTTTGATGCTGCTGGTCGTAGATGGCCAGCGCCCACATGCCGTTAAATTTCAGTTGGCAATCTTCGCCCCAGGTCTGGTAAGCCGCCAAAACTACTTCGGTATCGGTATCGGTTTGGAAACTAACGCCTAGTTGTTGCAGTTCCGCGCGCAGGGATTGGTAGTTGTAGATTTCGCCGTTAAATATGAGCCACAGGTTGCGGTCTGCCGAGCAAAACGGCTGGTGCCCGTCCGGACCCAAGCCAATAATGGCCAGTCGTCGGTGCCCCAGCGCTACTTGAAAAGTACCAGATAATTCCGCAATCTTTTCTTGGGGCGCATTCCCGTTTCGGCGCTGCCACACCGCTGCTGGCGTATCTTCGCCGCCGGCTATTACTACTTGGTCTGGCGTGAAAAGTGCAAAGCCTTCGTCATCGGGCCCGCGGTGTTTTAGGCGCTCAGTCATCTGGCTAATGATGCCCGGCAACGCCCCCTGACCGCCCAATGTTACCACTCCCGCTATTCCGCACATACGTTTTCTCTGTTGCTTTACCTTCTTTTGAAGGAAAGTAAATATAAGAAAAAACCGGGTTCGTTTGCCGTTACGCGTTCGACACTATAGAAGATGGTTTTTGTTTAGGTCGATGGTTAAGAAAATAGCACGGTGTGTTTTAGGCCTATTTTTGTAAAAACAGGCCGAAAACGCAACCCAACAAAAAACCCGCACGAGGCGGGTTTACTTTAAAAGTATGTTTAGTAAATTATTAGCTTGCGTGCAGCCAATCTTTTTTGGCCAGCAAAACTTCTTCCGTTTCGCGGTAGTCGGGGTCATCTACGCAGCAATCTACTGGGCAAACGGCCGCACACTGGGGTTCCTCGTGAAAACCGCAACACTCGGTGCATTTATCAGAGACAATGTAGTAGAACTCGTCTGAAACGGGGGTTTGGGGCGATTTGCCGTCAATTATTACGCCGCCATCTTTCTCCACTTGGGTTAGGGAAGTACCATCGCCCCAAGTCCACTGCGCACCACCTTCGTAGATCGCCGTGTTAGGACATTCCGGCTCACACGCGCCGCAATTGATACATTCATCCGTTATCATTATCGCCATAATCGTATCTCCTGTTTCTTTTGTGTAATTTCGCACCGGCCCCGGCACGCCCTTCCTCGCGCAAAAGTAATACCTAGCGCGCATTGTATCAAACGTTTCTCACGCCCTCACTGTTACCTCCGCATGTTACCTTTAGCCAACCGACTGTCTGCTTTCCATTCTTTAGGCGATTATATCCGGCAATTATCGCCGGAAACACGGTCCACCATCGCCCGCCAAGCCGGGCAGCACAACAGTTTCTTTGATGAAGCTAATGTGTCAGCGGCGTTAGACGGCATTGCGGCCATGTTGCAGAAAGAAGAACTGGAAAATTGGCTCAGCCCTTACGCGGTGCCAGAAACCAACGCCTCGCCCCAAAAAGTGGGCGTCGTGATGGCGGGTAATATTCCGGCTGTGGGGTTTCATGACGCGCTTTGCATTCTAATAACGGGGCACACGCTGCTGGCCAAACCCAGTTCTAGTGATCCGTTCCTGCTCCCGCATTTGCTGGAAAAGCTGGTAGAAATTGAACCTGCTTTTGCATCTCAGATTAAAATAGTGCCGATGCTCAAAGATGCCGATGCCATAATTGCCACCGGTTCTGACAACACCGCCCGCTATTTTGAGTATTATTTCGCGAAACGCCCGCACATCATCAGAAAAAACCGCACCAGCGTAGCCGTGCTTACCGGCCTAGAAACCCCGGAAGAATTAGCCGCCCTCGGCGATGATATTTTGCGTTACTACGGGTTGGGTTGCCGCAACGTGGCCAAGGCGTACGTACCCCACGGCTATGATTTCGTTCCTTTTTTTGAAGCGATTGAAGACCAAAAAGGCATCGCCGATTTCCATAAATACCGCAATAACTACGACTATAATAAATCCATTTACCTGGTCAACGGCGTGCCGCACCTAGACAATGGTTTTCTAATGGTAACCGAGAGCGAGCAATTGGTCTCCCCCATCTCCGTTCTTTTCTATGAAACTTACATCAGTGACCAAGAACTAGAACATAAACTGGCCGCCGTGCAAGAGAAAATTCAGTGCGTGGTTTCAAAAGAAGGCCGCTGGCCCAACAGTTTCGCGTTTGGACAGGCCCAGTGCCCCACCCTCCAAGATTATGCCGATGGCGTAGACACCATGGCTTTTTTGCTACAACTGTAAACGGTTAAATCTTGGGCTAAAATTCAAGAAAAACCATCAACCGTTATCTTCTAAATCCTGTCTAACACTTTCACAATCAAATCATCAATCACTTCATCGCTGTTGGTGGCAAACTGGTTAGTGATGCGGTTGGCGACAATAGCGTTCAGAGATAAAACCTCGTGGCCCAGCAAGCGGCCCAGGCTGTAAATACCGGCCGTCTCCATTTCAAAATTAGTGAATTTCACTTCTTCGTAATGAAAAGCGCTTAAACGCTTAATCATGTCTTCTATTTTAGGCTGAACGCGTAGCAACCTGCCTTGTGGCGCATAAAACCCGGGGCAGGTAATGGTATTGCCAATAATCATGTCGTGAGCAATTTGGCGACGCAGCAAATCTGAGCCTTGCACGCAGTACGGCAGAAATCCGAGGCCTAAGTCTAACTGCATCTGCACGGCAATCTCCGTCTCGTAGCCGGTTTCCATGAGCGGGTAAAACTGCATGAGTGTGTCTAGGCCCATGGCGTAATCTGTGGCTAATTGACTGCCCAAGGGCACCGCTTCTTGCAAAGCCCCAGAGGTGCCAATACGCACAATCCGGAGCGAAATGCGGTCTTCCGTTTCCAGTGCCTCGCGGCTCACGAAGTCTATGTTTACCAAGGCGTCTAGCTCGTTCATAACAATGTCAATATTGTCTGTCCCGATGCCGGTAGATACTACCGAAATGCGCTTGCCTTTGTAGTAACCGGTATGCGTCACAAATTCGCGCTTGGCCACTTGCACCTCAATGGAATCAAAATGACGACTTACTTTGGCCACGCGGTCGGGGTCGCCTACTGTTATAATAGTGTCTGAAATCTGCTCGGGCAGCAGGTTTAAGTGGTAAATGCTACCATCGGGATTCAGTATAAATTCAGACTCTGGAATACGGGCCATAGGATTTTAGTTACATGTGAGACAATCGCAAAAAATAGGAATATTACATCGGCGGCAGCCCGAAGATGTGGTTTAGGTAAATATATGAAAAACAAAAAAGCGCCGCGTTCCTTTGGGGTAATTTGCGACGCTTTTTTAAATTTCTGGTGATGGTTAAATGGTCTTGGACTGCTCCGTTTTGCGACGGTTTAACCCCTTGTACGCGTTGTAGCCGTTCGTGTTTTTCTGGTAATAACCGGTGCCATTGTACGGGCGTTTGTCTGGGTGTTCTTGGCAAGTTGTGGAGCAGGCCCCTTCTAATTGAGTGCCACATGCGGTACAAATAGGCACGTGCAGGTTGCATTGGGCGTTGGCGCAGTTCACCATGCGGTCCGAAGGCGTTTGGCAAACGTAACATTTAGAAATAACCACCGGGTTTACCTGGTTTACTTCCACGGCCAAACGATTGTCAAAAACGTAACATTTGCCCTCAAAATCTTCGCCGCCCGCTTCTAGGCCGTATTTTATAATGCCACCGTGCAGTTGGTAGACGTTCTCAAAGCCTTTTTCTAACAAGAACGCGCTAGCTTTTTCGCATTTTATGCCGCCGGTGCAATACGTGATAATTTTCTTGCCTTCGTACTTCTCCTTTAACTCGTCAATTTTATCAGGAAACTCTCTAAAGTTCTCCATATCCAGCGTGACGGCATTCTTGAACTTGCCCATGCTGTGCTCATAATCAGAGCGTACGTCCAGCACCACCACATCGTCTTGATCTTTTAAGGCTTTAAATTCCTGCGGTGAAAGGTGCACGCCAGTGCGTTGGGTTGGGTCAATGTTGCGAAGGCCCGCGTGCACAATTTCGGGTTTGTGGCGCACGTGCAGTTTGGCAAAAGCATGTTCCTGCACATAATCCACTTTAAAGTCGATGCCGGAAAACCTGGGGTCGGCGGCTACGACGGCCATGTATTGCGCGCAGTCGGCTACCAAGCCCGACACGGTTCCGTTCAGCCCCTCGGGTGCCACAATAATGCGACCCAACAAATTCAGACTCAGGCAAAGCAGGTGGTGTTCTTCGCGGAACTGTTCTGGGTCGTCAATCTTGGTGTAATGGTAATAAAGTAAAATGCTGTGGGTTTTCATACGGCTTAGTTTCAAGCTAAGTGTAAATTTTTTGTTAGACGTAAGATTCAAGATATAAGACACAAGACTCTTATCTCCACTTCTAGTTTTGGGCAAATTTAGAAAAAACAGGCCGAAAACAGAAAATGACATTCATCAGTCCAATTTCAAGAGTGATAAAACCTGAATAAAAAATCTTGCATCTTGTGTCTTACATCTTGTGTCTTGCATCTTGCGTCTTCTACACCGGTTTAGCTGGGTTTCCAAATACAGTTTGCCGGGCGGCTACGTTGGCTACTACCACGGTTCCGGCCCCTACGCGGGCATTTTTGCCAATTTTTACGCCTGCCACAATTACGGCTCCGGTACCAATAAAAGCGCCTTCGGCGATGGTGGCCCCGGCGTTAATCATGGCGCTGGCGCCTACGTGCACGTGGTCTTCTAACACGGCGTTAGCGTCTACCACAGCGCGCGCGCCCACAATGCAGTTATCGCCTAATTTGGCGTTGGGACTGATAATGGCCCCGGCCTGGATAAAGTTGCCGTGGCCCAGCCAAGCGTGCTCAGACACGTAGCTAAACTTGTGGATGGCGTTCACGGGCATGACCTGGTACTCTTCTTTCAGCATTTTGGTCAGGCTGATGCGGGTGGCCGTATCTTCGGCGGCAACAAATACATCGCACTTCTTGCCTAGAAGTTTGAGGATATTGGTGTCTTCAGTATTACCCATAACGGTAATTTCATTCACCTCTTTTTGCTGCATCGCTACTTGATCGTCCAAGAAACAATACACCACTATGTCGTTGCTCTGGAAAGCGTCTAGCGCCAAAACCCCTAAATCTTGGGCACCTAATATTATTACGGGATTTTGCATTTCTTATATCAGTTAAAAAGGGCAGCCACAGATTAGGCACCTTGGGGTAAATTCTGTTTTAGGCCTGGTTTTTAAAAAACAGGCCTAAAACAGAATATCATGCAAAAATAAGGAAAGAAAACGAAATAGGTTAGTTCCGTCGCCGCAGCCTGCCGGGCAAAGGGCCCCACGTGAGCAGCACCGTTAAAAAGAACGGTAACAAGGGCGCCCGGTACCGAACCAAAGAACCTAAGTTAGGCGTAGGCAGGGTCACTAAAACTCCAGCCACCATAAAAAAAATCAGCAGAACAGTTAAAAAACCCGGGAGTTTCGGAAACCGCTTTTGCCTATACAAATGCATCAAAGCCAGCACCGTCAAACCCAGAAATGCTAAATTCTCTGCCGCGGCTAATTTGTAAAAGAAAGGAGCCGGCTCCCAGATAAATGGCCGGTACACCATCTGCAACAATGCTGATGGAGCATTTATCAAAACCGACCCTAGCGTTGGTTGCAAGTTAAAGGTTACCAACAACGGTTTGTTAACTTCTGAAACGGCCAAGATATTCTGAAAATTCCAGACCAAGTGCTCTAGAAAAAAACGAATAGTAAACGTGGGGTGCGCAAAAGACGCAACAAAAGCCCCACCCCCCAACAGCAGGAACCAAGCCAGCAATTGGCGGGTTTTGGTGCGCAAGATGGGCAGGCGATTCACCAAAAACTGCATAATTAAAAACACGATTAGCAACACTATTAAAACGGCGGCCAGAAAGAATTTTACGCGCCACAAAAGCCAAATAGAAAGCAGTAGTCCGGCAATTTGCCAAATGCTTTTCCTTTCCTTCCCTTCTGAGATTTGCAGAAAAAACCCGACCGTTAGGCACAAACTGCCCATAAAAACGCTGTCTTTGCTAAGGCCGCTGGTCCAGAAAACGACCGATGGAAAAAACAGAAACGCTAGCACCGCCGCCGTACCGTACTCGGGAAAATATCGCCGGAGGCGCACTACGAGAAACCAACTTCCCCAAAAACTAAACAACGACAAATACAGCGCGGTCCACCAATATGAATTGCCCGTGAGCAGATATAAGAGGCTGGTAATTTTTAGAAAGAAAAAGGAATTGGAAAAATATTTCCAAGGGATGGAAATAGCGCCTAGGTCGTCTAAAAACAGAAACCGAAGGTAGCCGGCGCCATCGGCTTTGGCCCAAGCGGTGAGAGCCATGGTTTCGGAATGATACCGCCACGTATCTCCTTTGCCTAAGTAGGTGAGGTAAACCCAGCCATAAAACAAGCCAGCGGCCAGTTTCAACGCCAAAGCCGACCAGAAAATAACGGTTTTTTCTTTTTCTCCGCGCGCGGATTTCGCCAACGCAACGACCATCAAAAGAAAAAGCGGTACGTGGAGCCAAGTAGAAAGCGGCATGGAATTAAAGCAGGTTCTGTTTTAGGAGGCGGTGCCCGATGGTGCAATGTACGCATTTCCGGGGATTGCAGTAGCTGTGGTAAAGTCCTAGCAGGGCTTGAGAATCGGCGGCGGCGGCTTGCGGAAAGCCAAGGCCATCATACAAGCGCAATATTCGGTTTTTCTCTTTGGGCAAGCTTTCCAGCAGCGCGATGGCTTTGGCTTGGTACGCAAAATTATCGGTGCGCCGGCCATAAGCCATCAGCAAAGGCGCTACTACATTTATTAAAAGATTGAACACACTTTCTTGCCCGATGGAAACAAAAGGATTCGTCGCTTTTTTGCCGGGGGCGTAGTGTTGTTGCCAATACAAGGGCGCTGGCTTCCGCAAAAATGCCACAAATGCTGGTAAGGAAGTACAATCCTTCAAACCAGACCAAAGGTGCGCATGAGCCTGAAGCACTGCCAAAAATTGCCCCAACCGTACCGCCGGAAAATTGGCGGGCCGCAAGCGTAACATGTTCCAAGATTTCATCGGCAGAGCCGATGGTAAGGTGTGTTTGTAGGCCAGAAACCTGTGTTCTTTGCTTAACTTCTGTAAATAGGAATTATCTGGTGGTACGTCTTGCAAAAAACCGGCTTGCCCAAACACCAGCGCTTCTAATTGCCCTGGGCTCTGCCGATAGTTCATGACCAAGGGCCAAGGCAAGGCATCTGCCAGTTGCAGAAAACCGTTCTGATTAATTTTAAACCCGAATCCGTAGGCCAAGGTCTGGTACACGGTGCACTCCCAATCTTGCTGACTGCGGTCCATTCGAGCTAAAATCACATCGGCCTTGACCGCTAACCGCTCCAGCAAGGTTTTGTCTAGCATGGCAGATTTGTAGATGGCATCTACCGCGTGAACCTGCGAGGCGCAGGGAATGGTTTCTTGGCTCCAAAGCAGTGCTTGGTAGGTGGCTTGCAGCGGTAAATTCACCCGGTCTTTTAACTCCACCGTGGGGATAGGCGTGCCTTCTTCGCGCAGGATTTCCCCGTCCTCTTCCCAAACCACGTGCAAGATTACCTGGTTGTATTTCGCATCATGCTGGTGCTGGTGGCGGCGCCAGTCAGTGGCTTTCAGGTGGATTTCTACGCTGCCAATCCATTCGGTTTGGTCTAGCAGAAGGCGGGCGTTGAAGAAATCTGGACCCGCGTCTGAGCGGTTGTATTGGCCCGGATGAAGCACTTGCACCGCCTCGCCGCTGGTGGTTTGCAGCGCCTCTTTCCGGAAGTATTGGTGTTGCCAGAGGTAGTGGAGAAAATCTTCTTTCATGGAGAACGGGCGCCGGCGGCTGTAATCTTCTTGGCATACGCAAGGTACGGCGGCGGCCGTTGCTGTTTTAGGCCTGTTTTTTAAAAAACAGGCCTAAAACAGCTAAACCGGCAAGTACTCGTTTAGATATCGGTCCATTTCCTGCTGCACTTGCAAGGCAGCCGCCCGCGCTTTTTCTGCAAAATCCTCACCTTGAGAGGCGTATATAATCTTTCTGGCCGAGTTAACCAGCAAGCCGCACTGCGTGTTCATGCCGTATTTAGAAACTTCTTCCAGACTACCACCCTGCTCGCCCACGCCGGGCACCAACAAGAAATTATCCGGTGAAACTACGCGCACGCGCTCCAGGTAATCGCAGCGGGTGGCGCCCACCACGTACATCAGGTTATCGGGCGTGCCCCAGTCTTGGCTGGTCTGCATCACTTTCTCAAACATGAAATAAGATTTTCCTTCTGAAACCACACTCAACATCTGAAAATCCTGAGCGCCGGGGTTAGACGTTAGTGCCAGTAAAATCACCCATTTATCCTTAAATTTCAGAAA